>CAZTVB010000185.1:0-6051 GCA_964616315.1 uncultured Rikenellaceae bacterium | reverse complement strand
ATATGAAATGGATTTATAACGGATTATTAGTTTTAATTGGGGTTTTTATCTCTTTTTGCACTTATAGTCAGGAAACTAAAAGTGACACATTAAAATTATCCTTAACCGATGCGCAGAACTATGCAATTCAATACAACCGGACTGTTCAATCAGCAAAAATTGATGTTGAATCTGCCAAAAAGAAAGTTTGGGAAACCACAGCAATTGGTTTGCCTCAGGTAAGTTTTTCTGCAAACTACCAACATATATTCGACACAATTCCCGAAATCAGCCTCCCAATACCTGGTGCTACTGAAAAGTTAACCATGGCAGTAAAAGACAATGTTACCTATGATGTCACTGTAACTCAATTAATTTTTAGTGGCGAATACATTGTTGGCCTTCAAGCCTCCAGGGTTTTCAAAGAATTATCGGAGAAAAACTTGGCGAAGGCAGAGAACCAAACCATGGAGAGCGTAACCAATACGTACTACATGATTCAGGTTGTTGAGGAGAACATCTCGGTTTTAAAGCAAAGTCTTGTGGTCATGAATAAGACCTACAACGACCTTGCAAAAATGAACGAAGTAGGGTTTAATGAGGAGACAGATGTTGATCAAATCAAAATTAATAAAACCAACATCGAAATACTAATTAACTCCTTGAATGCACAAAAGGAGATTCTTACAAAACTCTTAAAACTTCAACTTGGATTGGACTTTAGCCAACAGATTTTGTTAACCGAAAAACTATCCAGTGTTATAGAGATGTGCAACTTAGGATTTATTGGAACGCAAGAGTTCAACGTTGAAAACACCGTTGATATGCAACTGATAAATACCCAGGTTAAACTCTCCGAACTAAGCTTAAAGAGAGAAAAGTCGACTTTTTTACCAACCGTTTCCGGCTTCTACAAACATCAAGAGCAATTAAAAGAACCATCGTTCAGCTTTACGATGAAGAATATTGGCGGCATATCTATTAGTCTACCAATATTCTCAAGTGGAATGAAGATGGCAAAAGTAGGTCAAGCAAAACTTGCTTTAAAGCAATCGCAACTAAACAGAACCAATGTAGAGCAATCCTTAATAATGGAATACGACCAAGCAAAAAGCGATTACTTAACAGCCTTTAGTAACTACAATATGAATAAGGAAAGTATGGAGTTGAGTAAAAAAATATACGATAAAACAATAATTAAATACACCGAAGGGGTTGCATCGAGCTTTGAGTTAACTCAAAACCAAGGGCAATACCTAACAACCCAATCGAACTACTTCGACTCAGTACTCAAACTATTGCAAAACAAAGCAAAACTAGAGAGGATTTTAAAGAAATACGTAAAACAATAATAGTCAATATAATACTAAACAATATGAGAGCCATTCAAATAGTAACAACAGTAGCTTTAGTTTTCGGAATTCTTTCATGTGGTTCGGACAAAAAAAAGGAACTTACAAAGTTGAAAGAACAACACGATCAAATTGCTGAAAAAATCAAGGTATTAGAAGCCGAAATAAAAGCTGAAGGAGACTCAACTGACAAAGGAAACAAAACAAAGTTTGTTGGAATTTCAGAAATTAAGTTAACCGAGTTTAATCACTATGTGAGAGTACAAGGATCGTTAGATGGCGATCAAAACGTTGCGGTTATAGCAGAAACGCCCGGTACAATTGCTGCAAAATATGCAGATGTTGGCCAACGCGTAACCAAAGGTCAAGTTCTTGCCCAAATTGACGATGCTCAATACAAGAGCCAACTCCAAGGTCTTGAAACTCAGTACGACCTTGCCAAAGATGTTTTCGTAAAGCAACAAAAACTTTGGGAGCAGAAGATTGGAAGCGAAATACAGTATCTTCAAGCAAAAACCAATAAGGAGTCACTGGAGCAACAAATAACCTCACTAAAGCAGCAGATCGATAAATTCAAAATTAAATCACCAATTTCCGGAACCATAGAGGAATGTAATATTAAAATTGGTGGTATTGTTTCGCCCGATCCAAGATTAGTTGCATACCGCGTAGTTGCATTTAACAACCTACGAGTTAAAGCTGAGGTTTCTGAGACTTACTCATCCAGAGTTAAAAAGGGAGATAAACTTATTGTTCTGTTCCCCGACATTAAGAAGGAGATTTCTTCTACCGTTGACTTTGTAAGCAACTACATCAACCCTGTTAACCGTACATTCTTAATTGAGACCCAGATTAACAGCAATAATGAAGATTTAAAAGCCAACATGGTATCAATAATCCAGATTAACGACTACCAGAACAAGAATGCCATTACGCTATCCATGAATACTATTCAACAAGACAATAATGGACACTACGTATTTGTTCTAAAGCAAAAGGATAACAGCTGGACTGCATCAAAACAAGGAGTAAAACTTGGATACAGCTACAATGGAATTGCGGAAGTGGTTAACGGATTAAGCGTAGGCGATAAGGTTATTACCGCAGGTTTTCAGGAGTTAATTGATGGCGAATCTGTTAGATTTTAATTAGATAATTGATTAATGGGATAAAAAACATACCCATGGAAAAGAAATTTAAAGAATTTTTCGTTACCAGCTGGGCCATAGACAACAAAATAAGTGTTTATGTGCTGGTTTTCATAATCTCAGTATTTGGTATTATTAACTACTTAACAATACCCAAAGAACAGATGCCCGAGGTTGAGATTCCAATGATTATTGTGAACTCAATCTACCCAGGTACCTCTCCTGTTGATATGGAGAATTTGGTTACCCGACCTTTAGAGAAAAACTTGAAATCCATAAGTGGAGTTAAGAAGATTACCTCTCGTTCAGTACAAGATTTCTCAGCAATCATAGTTGAATTCAACACTGATGTTGAGCTAAAGGATGCCAAACAGAAAGTTAACGATGCGGTAGATAAAACTAAAAAGGATTTACCTACCGACGAACTTTTTGTTGAACCAGTTGTGGCTGAAGTTGAGCTAAGTGAAATTCCGATTATGACCATAAACCTATCGGGCGATATACCATTGGATAAACTAAAGATTTACGCCGATGATATGAAAGATAGGATTGAAGGTCTTAAGGAAATTACAAGAGTTGACATTGTTGGAGCTCTCGACAGGGAGATACAGATAGATGTTGACATGTACAAAATGCGAGCAGCAAGTTTAACATTCAGAGATGTTGAGCAAGCTGTAAACTACGACAATACAACTGTTTCTGGTGGTAATATCGACCTACAAGGAATGAGCCGCTCAATTCGTGTTGTTGGTGAGTTTAAGAGCATTGACGATGTAATGAACATTGTTGTAAATACATCTAGCGGAGCTCAAGTTAAACTAAAGGATATTGCAACCGTTAAGGATGGCTTTAAAAAAGTGGAGAGCTTTGCTCGTTTTGATGGCAAAAACGTGGTTAACCTAAACGTTGTTAAGAAAAGCGGACAGAACCTACTCGACGCATCGGATCAAATAAAGGAAATTATCGACGATATGTCGAAAAACAATTTCCCATCAAATCTAAAAGTTGAGATTACTGGCGACCAATCGCACTACACTCGCAACACCCTAAATGAACTTAACAATACAATTATTATTGGTTTTATACTTGTAACTATAGTATTAATGTTCTTCATGGGTCTTGTAAATGCTCTATTCGTAGCGTTATCGGTACCTCTATCCATGGCGCTAGCATACATTGTTTTGCCACACATGGACTTTACAATGAATATGCTTGTAATGTTCTCATTCATATTCGCATTAGGTATAGTTGTAGATGATGCCATTGTGGTTATTGAAAACACACATCGTATTTTCAAGAAAACCAACATGGATATTAAAACATCGGCCAAGTTTGCCGCAGGCGAAGTGTTTGTTCCAATCCTTTCCGGAACGCTTACAACTCTTGCACCGTTCTTCCCACTAGCATTCTGGCCTGGTGTTGTTGGTGAGTTTATGAGTTACATCCCCATAACATTAATGCTAACACTTTTTGCCTCATTAATTGTGGCTTACTTCTTCAACCCTGTATTTGCGGTTGATTTTATGAAACACGACGAGGGCGAGCATCCAATCCCCAGAAAAACTCTATACAGAATACTAACCTTTATGGGCATTGGCGCTGTGCTACTTTATGTGGCTGGATTCTTTGGCATTGCCAACTTTGTGGTTCTGCTGGGCATTATAATTGGGCTACACAACATCTATGGCTATAAAATGCTTAGAAATTTCCAGCACAGATTTATTCCAGCCATGATGCGCAGATACGAGAACTTGTTAAAATGGGTTCTTGAAGGAAAGCGTCCTGTAAAACTAATGTGGGGGATGATTGTACTATTTGTTGTAACAATGATTTTGAACAATATAGTGCATACTCCTGTTGTGTTCTTCCCCGATAACGAGCCGAACACTGTCAACACATTCATTAAAATGCCCGTAGGCACTGATATCAACACAACCGATTCTGTTGCAAAAATTGTTGAAAAGAGAGTAGTTGCGGTTTTAGGCGAAAACAACCCTATTGTTGAGTCTGTTGTTACAAACGTTGCATTCTCTGCATCAGAGGATGAGTTCGATAACTTCACAAAATCATCGCACCTTGCAAAAATTGCAGTAAACTTTGTTGAGCATGCAAAACGCAATGGCCAAAGTACCAGCGAATACCTGAACGAATTGCGTAAGGCTGTAAAGGATATTCCCGGCGCCGAAATTGTGGTTGATAAAAACCAAATGGGACCTCCTACCGGAAAACCAATCAACATCGAAATTTCTGGAGAGGACTTAGTAGATTTGGTTAGTACAACAAATAGATTTAAGCGCCACATCGATTCTTTAGGTATTGATGGAATTGAGGAACTAAAGTCGGACTTCGCAACAACAAAACCTGAAATAATCATCAACCTTGACAGAGAAAGAGCAAACATTGAAGGTATCTCTGCAGGAATGGTTGGGGGTGCAATTCGTACTGCCCTGTTCGGTAGCGAAATATCCAAGTATCGTGAAGGCGAAGAGCAGTATCCTATAATGCTCCGATTCGACGAAAGCCAACGTAACGATATTGAGCAACTACTGAATCTACCCATCACCTACCGAGATATGAATAGTGGAATACTTCGTCAAATTCCACTTTCATCGGTTGCTAAGGTTGATTACGTGAATAGCTATGGCCAAATCAACAGGCTTAACCTAAAACGTGTTATCACCTTATCGTCTAATGTATTGGATGGCTACACCGCTAACGAAATTATTCCACAAATCAAAAAAACGATTCCAAATTTCGAAAAATCGGCCAACATCGATATTAAAATTACCGGAGAACAGGAAGATCAACAGGAATCCATGCTATTCTTAATGAATGCAATGCTACTTGCGCTATTCCTAATTATGTTCATACTGGTAACCCAGTTCAACTCAATGTCAAAACCAATTATTATCATTTCGGAGGTTATATTCAGTATAATTGGGGTACTACTGGGTTATATGCTATTTGATATGACAATATCAATTATTATGACTGGTATGGGAATTGTTGCCTTGGCGGGTATTGTTGTTCGTAACGGAATTCTGTTGGTGGAATTCACCGATGTTCTAATTGCAAAAGGGATGAAAACCCGTGAAGCAATTATTGAAGCCGGAAAAACTCGTATTACGCCTGTTGTTCTTACCGCAACTGCTACAATACTTGGACTAGTTCCGCTGGCAATTGGTATGAATATCAACTTTGTTACCCTTTTCACGGAACTTAACCCACATATCCATTTTGGTGGCGATAACGTGGCATTCTTCGGCCCTCTGTCATGGACAATTATCTTCGGATTAAGCTTTGCAACATTCCTAACATTGATATTAATTCCTGTAATGTACCTATTAATTCATACGAGAGCGGTTCGTAAGCAGCGCCGTAAATCGAACAGAATTGCTAAAAAGGCAAACTTAAAGGAACTATACTAAGGTTATTGAATATGCTCTGAAAAGCCGCCTTAGTGCGGCTTTTCTTGTTATACACCATACTCCTTGAATGAACTCTCTGCAGTCTCCCCCCCCTCAAGGGTTTTAAACCCTTGAGGGGGGGGAGACTGGAGTTAAGCAAAACTG
>CAZTVB010000184.1:0-6072 GCA_964616315.1 uncultured Rikenellaceae bacterium | reverse complement strand
TCTCAATCTATTTATTAAAATCTTGGTTGGTCAAAAACAACGTCAGATTGAACTCTAATATATAGCTGGTAAGTCCCATTAAACTTACTCAAAATTGCCTTTATTGAACCGCTATTACTTGGAAGTGTTGCTGAGGCAAAATTTGCAAAATTGCTAGTCCTAACAACAATGGTATTATTATTTGCATCTTTAATAGTTCTGTTGGTTGTAGTGGTTGTAGCATATGTTTTCCCCAAATCAGAATCAATAAACTGTACCGCATTTAACTTTATCATTTTGCCAAGCATACTGTCATTAATACCAGTAATAGTAGTCTCAACAGGGACAACAGTTTGTTGACTAACTGCAAACACCTTATTATTGAATTCAGTCAACTCAATTCTACCAAAACTGCCGTTATATAGACCTCCAAGTTGAGTAACGCCACCATAACTACCTAAGTACATTCCTTTACAATTAATAATCACCTTAGTTCCTGCAGGATAGGTCTGATATAAATTAGTAACATTAACCCTCAATTCAATTCCACCTGATTCATCGGCAACAAATAATTGTTTATAAAGGTTTCCTGACTCATCGTCGCCCACAACTATACCCTGAACAACAACATCCTGAGTTATTTCTATTGTACCCGAAGTGTATAACCCTTTTAGTTCAGCTATAGTTTTGTTTGGTACTGGATACTGAACCTCAAAACGAGGATTATTGAATTGAACTCCTGCTAAGGTTTGAATTGAAAGTTGATAATCACTATTATACTTTCCTAATACTGCAGTAATAGAGCCACTTGTAGAAGGTAAGAATACTGTAGCAAAATTTGCATAATTACTATTCCTCACAATTGTTTTGTGTCCACTTAAACTAATCAGAATTCGGTTTGTAGCACTTGATCCAGAATAGGTTTTCCCCATTTCCAAGTCAGAGAATTGGACATTATCTATCTTAATTACCTTACCTATTAGCGCATCATTTAAATCAACAATACTAGTAACAACTGGCTCATAGGGAACATCTTTACCATTTAAGAATATGCTATTATAAAACTTATCCGATGATAATCCTCCAAACAACCATTTGCTATACTTTGTATTATAATACATTCCTCCTAATTGAATCACACCTCCATATTTGCCAACATAAAGACCTTTGCAGCTAACTACTACTTTGGTTCCTATTGGAAAATCGGAGTAAAGCATACTTGCAAAAACACTGAACTCTATGGCACCTGTTTCATCTTGTATATTAATTTTCTGATATATATTTCCACCCTCATCATTAGCCACTACTATTCCGTCAATAATAAAATCCTGAGTTATTTTGACTGAATCAGATGTGCAAAGAGCTTTTAAATCAGAAATAGTCTTATTTGGCGTTGGCACTCCCCCCTCCAAACGAGGATTGGTAAACTTAATATCGTTTAAATCGCGAATATAAAACTGACGGGTTGTTCCATAAGTACTAAGAACACCAGTAATAGACCCGCTACCACTTGGTAACAAGTTGTTTTTAAACTTGACGTAACCGCTATTACGTAGAGCAATTTGGTTGCCGTACTTATCAATAACAATTCTATTGGTGGTTTCTCCATCTATGCTGAACGGTAGTCCTGGATTCCAAAACTGAACGCTATCAATTGTAACAAGTTTGGAAACATGAGCATCGGTAATCTCATTAATCTTTAACTTAAGAGGCTCAAGATTCACCTTACGACCAGAGAGCTGAATGTATTTACTAACATCACTCGGAAGGAGTTTGTCTACCTTAATAATGTTTTCTCCCTTATATACGTCGGTAATTGCTAACCCAAGCTGGTAAACGCCATTATACTTATCCAAGGCTAAATCGTTGGCCCGCACAAGCACCTTTTGTCCGGGTTTTAGGTTATACTTTAAGTATATCTCCGAGGAGTTAATTTTAAACTCAATACCGCCAGTTTCGTCCATTATGGTTACACTCTCGTAGAAATTGCTTGCCGAATCCGATGAAATAACGTAGCCCTCAAAAACAATAGATGAATCGGCGCTTCCCTGGGCAATAATTGCATCCCAAAAAGCGTTATTTGCCATTTTTTTTACAATACCAGCCTTTTTAATATCATCAGAATACAATGCTTGTACTTGAGCAATTGTAACAGTCTTGTTCCATGTTGCAACACTTTCAATTGAAGGAGTAGTGTCAAAATCCTCTTTTACGCATCCTGAGGGAATAAAAAATATTCCCAAAAGAGCCACTACTGAAAAAAGGGTTAATATTCTCTTTATCATAACATCATCCTCCTAAGTTTAAATTTGAAAACGCGGTTGATCAAACTTCACATCTGTTAGATCTCTAATTATTAACTGATAGGTACTATTGTAATACGTTAAAACACCCACAATTGTTCCTTGCTTTGTGTTAATTGTTGCTCCTGCAAAACGAGCAAAGCCACTAGTCCTAAGAACAATCGTTGAACCGTTTAAATCTTGATTTACATATCTAATCTCGTGGTTCAATGTCACCTTCTTAACTGCATCGGCGTAGGTATAAGTTAATCCTGTAACCAAGGAAAGGGTATCCTTAATCTGAGCATTATTAAACTGAACTAAACGACCAATATTTGCTGGATTTAGCAATGCTGGAGTCATAACAATTGGAGCAACCTCCTCAATATTTTTCCCTTTTTTAAAGACATGTTTCTTAATGATAACATCACCCTCCAAGTTGCTAATTTCAATTACACCATTATTGCTGTAACTGGAACCTAACTGAATTTGTCCACCATAATCGCCAAGGTGTAAACCGTTACAGTAAACAACCACTTTTTGACCAAGCTTATAGTCGTTATAAAGGGTTGTTTTATTTAACTTGATTTCGATACCGGCAGTACCATCTTCAATAAATAAACTCTTATAGATATTACCCTCTTTATCGCTGGAAATAATACGGCCTTCAATTAACACAGAATCGCGTCCTGCAAAAGTGGTACTGGTAATTTTATACAATTCGCCAGGGTATTTGCCTTTTAACTCAGCAATAGTAGTATTAGCCTCAAGCGTTGTAGAATCAATCCTAGGCTCAATATCGTCGTAGGAAAAATCCACACAACTGGGCATTGCAAGCATTAAAGCAATTGCTGCAATTGCACCTGCAATAATATATTTTAACTTCTTCATATCTATTATTCTCATTTGTGTATCAATTAAAATCTTAAACCAAGTATTAGGTAATAGGTTCGTCCGTATGCGTAGAAGTAACGAGGAGGGAATTTATTTGCAACCTCGTTAGAAACAGTATACCTTAACTGCTCATATCCACCAGTCTGAAACTCGGTATTATCTAACACATTAGCAACTTGGAAGTTTAGGTTAATGTAGTAATTATTGATTCTCCATGATTTTCCAATGTTAGCATCAACAAGGAATGCCGAAGGTACGTTTGACTGTTTTGTAATAGCCTCTCTGGCAGGATCATCTGGTTCAAGACCAGCAAGCACCTCTGCTGTTCGACGTTCAGGAGCAAAATCGATATAAATATCATCATAATAACTTACCGATGCTCCAAGGAACCAATACTTTGGCGATGCATATCTAAATCCAAACATTGCGGCAGTTTGAGGAGTGCTAGGTATATAGAAGTTTTTAATATAGATAGTTCTGTTTGAAGCAACTACTGTTCCAAAATTATCCTTAGTAATAGTAACGCTTGGTCTTGAAGTATACTGATAGGTTCCCAATGCTGCTGCTGCATTCACTGTAATAGCAGGTGTTAACTTATACTCAGCACCAATTTCTAAGCCTTTGTGAACCTTATCGATACCTTCCATGGTGTAATTCACAAAAGAATTTTCACTTTCCAAGTAAAACGATTTTTGTTCTGTTTGATCCATAAACATAGTGTAGTAAGCGCTAACTCTAGCCTTGATATAAGGTGTACGAAGGTTATAGTTCAAATCGGCACTGGCAATTTTCTCACTAGTAAGCTCCGGAATAACAAAGTTAGAAGTCCTTGGTGAAATGAACGAATTCCTGAAGAAAGGCGCTCTGGTCAAGTAAGCAACATTAGCATCAAGGTAGTTACGACCCGAAATTTTCCATGTTGAACCACCCTTTACACCATAATTATCGAAACGCTGTTTTTTTGAATCTCCCTTAGAATCATCAGGGAATCGACCATTTTTCATATCACCGGTTCTCCAAAACTCAGTGTAAGTTGCATTTGCTCCAAAGTAATACTCAAACCTATTCTGAACATAATTGGCTACAGCCCACAAACCAGCATTATTAACATTGGCGGTATAATCATAGCCGAAAACATCGCCTTCTTTCACCATTCGATTTGGATTGTCCACATCGTTTTGAGATTCACCTGAACCAATGTATGTATCCCTCTCAATAAACTGATCCACATCCAACCAAAAATCTGCTCCAAGTAAATCGCTTATCTCCTTGTAGTTTCTCCCTTTGTACATTGAAGCCTCAATTCCTCCATTCAGTTTAAGATTTGGCATAATGCTCCAATTCGCAACGGATGAAAAAGAGAGTTGACGGGAGTCTGTAATACGATTTTCAACAATATATTTTGATCTCAACAAGCCTGAAGTGTCTACACTATTATAGTTAGTTTGGTACATATAATCCCAATCCAACTGACGAACAGAGGCATCGTTTCTAAACGCATCTGCAATATCTTCTACAACAGAAGGATCTGATGAATCCCAGTAGGAAGGAAGTTTACGGTAATAGTCGGGACGAGGATCCTGAGCATCGTACCAGTTTAGCGCAGTAGTTTGGTATGTTCCAAAGGTATATCCTAATGTAGATGTTAACTTCAAATCCTCGTTAACATTCCAATAGTGATTAAAAATGAATGTGGGTTCCTGTTGGAAACGAACCTTTGCGTTACGTTTCTCCCCATTTTGGTAGCCCCAATTGGGATTATAATAATTTGTACCAGCTAAATCGTTAGCCTCATCGGTTGCAACACCCTGCATACCTCTTTTGGTAGGTGCATTAAATGTTGTAAAAGCAACAGAATGGCGACTATTAAATTTTTTCTCAATTCCCACAAAGTATGCCCAACCATCATAGTTAGTCCCTTCTACATAGCCTTCCTCTGCCCAACGACGCGAGCCGCTAATGGTAAACGCTGTTCCATTTTCCATTAAACCCGTTGAATGGGTAAACATTAAACGATTGGTATATGTACGGTTAGTTGAAGCATAAGACACACGGGTACCTTTACGTTGCAGTGAAGCTCTTGAGTTAATATTGGTTGCACCGCCCAACCCTCCAAACGAAAACTCTGTTGGTGCCAGACCATTCACTGACTCTTTGTTACGTGTAACATCGTTTAATCCACCCCATGAACTCCAACCAGCGAATCCACTCTCAGGATCGTTAACAGGAATACCGTTCATGTAAAGTAATGAATAATCTGAATCGTAACCACGCACCTGAAAGCGAGCGGAACTAAATGTATAGGACACGGCATTGTTAAATGCATCCTGAGTTGACTGTAAAAGCCCTGCCACAGCCTGATTACTTCCCTCAGACTCTAAATCATCGGTAGAGATAGTAACTTCACTTAACGAAAGTGATTGACCTTCATCTACCTGAGCTCTACGAATCGATACATCGGGCAACTTACCAGCTTCCGACACTTCAAACTCCAACTCGAACGACTGATAACCTTGCGAAACAAATACAAAAACGTATTTACCTGCAGGTACAGTTAATGTGTACTCTCCGTTCTTATCGGTTGTTGCAGAAATGTTACTTCCCACAACCTTAACAGAAACACCCAACAATGGATTGCTTGTGTCAGTATCCCTAACACTTCCACTAAGGGTTACTTGTGCATTCACATTAGCAACACCTATTATTAATGTTGCTAAAAGCGTTAACAAAAAACTCCTCATTTACAGTTTATTTATTGATTAATTTATTCTTCAATTATGATGATACGATACACCAAATTTAAAGATGCAAAAAAATAACTTTTTTACTAATTATTATCAATTTTGATGTCTTTTTTTACGGATATAACTATCTTTGCTCGGTTGTTTATCCTAAGAACTTTTAAATATGTATAGAT
>CAZTVB010000183.1:0-6085 GCA_964616315.1 uncultured Rikenellaceae bacterium | reverse complement strand
GTTTAACTCCGCTCCAAGTTGATATTCCGTTGTTTATTGGACTTGCCATTGGCGATGTTTCCATTTGTCCGTTTCCAGTTTGGAGCAATAAACTTGCGCTTCCTGCGAAGTCAGTGTCGCTATTTCCCAAGCTATCGGTTGCCGATGCTTTTATGCTGAATGTTTGATTTGGTAAACCAATAAATGGCAGTTGTGCAAACGTGAGTTTTGTTGCTACAACATCAATTTTACAGGGTTGCCCGTAAATAGTTAGCGGAATTGTTGTGCTGAATACTGTTCCACTTGTGGCCGATTGCAGCCCGTGGCTGCTTGTGGGTATGTAAAATCGGAACTTTGTGCCATCAACTATGGCATTCTCCCGAATAAATGCTTTAATGGTAATATCGAGCGAGTCGTTGTTTGGAATTGTAACGCTGTTCTCTGCAATATTAAGCACAAATTTTCCGCTAATAACGCTAAAACTAGGTGTAATAGTTCCGTTTGGGGTTATTATAGCAAATCCTTTAATCATCTGTGAGAGCTGAATTGCATTTTCAGGGTCGAATGTGCTAAGCGTAATGGTGTTTGGAATTAGCGGTAAGCCGTCCGAAGTACCTTTATCCTTTAGCCGAAGTTTAATTACCTCAAAGGCGGTGCTTGAACTGCTATTTGCCGATGAAACGGTAATTGTATCCTCACTTGTGGTTATTGGAACCGCAACACCATCGTTATCGCCACAGGTAATAAATGCCGATGCCACATCGTCGAGTGTTGTGCTTTGCGCCAGAAGCGAGAATTTCTCGGGGATTGAGTAATTAGCGCCAGTATAGGTTACCTCACCGTTTACGATATTCGCAGTTTCTCCACCAGCAATTACAAGATTTCCATTGCCTGATGCCAGTTTTAGACTCATCGCTCCGTTAAAATCTTTGTCGATATTTTCGTTTTTATCGGTTGCGGCAACTTTCGCCGTAAAATTCTCCAAAACTCCTACTCTGGCAGGAACTTCCTTGAACGATAGTTTTGTGGCTTCAACCTTTATGGTAAAAATATTTGAGGTGATATTTGTTGCAAACTGCGTGGCAAATCCCGAACCCTGAGCGTAAGTGGTAAAGCCGTGTGAGTTTTTATCAACGTAAAGTTGAATTACCTGTCCGTCTATTAAATCCTTACTTTTTAGGTATGCCCAAATGCTTATTTCTGTTGATGCTCCATCTACAATAATTAGTGATTGTTCTCCAAAGTATATCTCCACGGTTGCCGTTTTAATTTGCACATCGGCAAGTGAAATTAGTGCGCCGTTTCGCTTAACCAGGACTCCCTCAATTGCTCTGTTTAACATAGCAATGTTGGCTATACTTGTTCTGCTTAACTTGATATATTTGACGATTGTGGGGGTGTTATCGCCGCTGCCTGCATCGTTTATTTTAAGGCGCATTATTTCAACGGCTTTTTCAGGGCTTGTATTAAGCGATTGAATATTGGTGGCTATGGGTTGCGCTGTTGGATCGCTGGCTGTTGATGTGGTGTCGTTTATGGTTTGAATTTCGTTGCTGATTGCTTCCGTTAGTCCGCTACTCTCGGCTTTTATGCTGAAAATCCCTGAACTGCTGTATAAAAGGTCTGTCCAAAGTGCTGTTCCGCTTGTGGCAGTTTTGGTAAGACCATTGGCCGATGTTAAGTTTTCACTACCCTCGTTTAAACTTAGCGTTACAGGTTGTGCAAAATCGGTATCAATACTTCCAAACTCATCGCAACCGCTAACCGATACGCTGAAGTTTTTATTCAGCCCAACGGCTGTGGGTTGTTGGGTAAATCTCAAATGCGTGGCTTGCACCTGAACCGCAAAGTTGTTTGATGTTACTTTTGTTGCAATTGGTTTGACAAAGCCAGAGCCCGATATTCCTGCAACAAATCCGTGGTTTTGGTCAATCTCAAAGGTTAGGTTGGTTCCTTCGGTTATTCCATTCTTATGGTATATGCCTAAGGTAAATTCATCTTTTGTACCGTCGTTAATAACCATTTGGGTTGAATCAACATCCAGAACAATGGTTTCGTTTGTTATCTGCGAATTATTTATGAAGATATTGCCGCTTGGCCCCGTAATTTTTACTCCACCAATTATTGAACTCCATGGTGATAGAGTGGGCGAGGGGTTGTTAAATGCAACCCGCTTTACACGGGTAGGCTTATTATCGCCACTGGCCATATCTTGAATGGCAAAATGGAACACATCAACAGCATTTTGCAAACTATTTGCCAACGATGATATTGTACCACCAGCAATTTGTGCAGTTGGATTAATTATGCTGGTTGTTTTATCGTTAAGGTTTTCGGCATCGTAGGTTATGCTGATATTATCGGCCCAAAGGAGCATATCGGCTGATGATGTGTAACGGTAAAGTATACCGAAGTTGACAAATGCGGTATGGTTTATATCCACTATACTGCCGTAGTTGACCAAATCGGTAAAAATGCCGTTAACCGATGCTTTAAGCGTAAATGCCCCGTTTGCTAGGCGTTGAACTTCAATTGCGCCTGCCTTTCCAGTGCCAATTTGGGTTTGCCAGTTTAATGTTGATGTAAGAATTATTTGCGGTGTTCCGTTTGTTACTCTCCATATCTTTAGCAGGTCGTCGCTTCCTGTAAGGTTAACGCCTACGGCGTAGCCCGAGCCAGTCCCGGGAGTGGTCATTGTAGTGCCATCACTCATAAGGTAAGCCCACCAACTATTCGATGTAGAAGGATCGTTGCCATGCCTAATTAGCATTCGCCAGGTTAAATCGCCTGTGGTTACATTCCATGTGGGTAGGGGATAGTAAATGGTGTCGGTGGCACTGGCGGTGTTGTTAAAGGTGTGCTTAAGCGAGTGTGCTCCCGCCAGTGGCGATGATGTTGATGCACTCCATCTGCTTATGGGTTTTTGAGTCCAAGCAGTAAGGTCATCAACCTCAAAATCGATATTAATCTGTCCTATAACAGTAAGCGATAAAACTGTTAAAATCAGAGTGAACAGTCGTTTCATGTCTATTAATTACTATTTTTACGAACAATAAATTACAAAAAAAATAAACACAAACACTTAATGTTTAACAATTAACAACTTAAAACAAATGAAAGTAGCATTGGTGGGCGCCACCGGATTAGTAGGTAAAGTTATGCTTCAGGTTCTTGAAGAACGAAATTTCCCTTTAACAGAGTTGATTCCAGTCGCATCGGAAAAGTCGGTTGGTAAAACTGTTAAATTTATGGGGAAGGATTTTGCAATTGTATCGGTTGCCGAGGCAGTCAAACGAAAACCTGCTGTTGCTATTTTCTCTGCTGGTTCAACAGCTTCAAAGGAGTGGGCTCCAAAGTTTGCCGAGGTTGGCACGACGGTTGTCGATAACTCATCGTGCTGGAGAATGTACCCAGAGATTCCGCTTATTGTTCCCGAGGTAAATGCTAACGTTCTCACTCCAAGTAATAAGATAATTGCGAACCCAAACTGTTCAACTATTCAGCTGGTTGTTGCCTTAAACCCACTTCATCTGAAGTATAAAATTAAAAGGATAGTTGTATCCACATACCAATCGGTAACTGGCACTGGCGTTAAGGCGGTGAATCAACTCTATGCTGAGAGGCAAGGCGTGCAGGCCGATATGGCTTATCCCCATCCCATTGATTTGAACTGTTTTCCACACGGCGGAACTTTCCTTGAGAATGGCTATACCACTGAGGAGCAGAAGTTGGTTGACGAAACTCGAAAAATAATTGGCGACCAAAATATTATGGTTAGTGCAACGGTTGTTCGTATTCCAGTGGTTGGTGGTCACTCAGAGTCAGTAAACGTTGAGTTTGAGAATGAATACGATTTAGCCGAGGCTGTTGAGTTGCTCCGCAACTCTGCTGGAATTACTATTCAGGATAATCCTGCCGAGAACCATTACCCTATGCCTCGCTACTCCGAGGGCAAGGACGATGTGTTTGTAGGGCGCATTCGTAGGGATATTTCTCAGCCCAAGAGTTTAAACTTCTGGGTTGTATCCGATAACTTGCGTAAGGGAGCCGCAACCAACGCAATTCAAATTGCAGAGTTTTTAAACTCTAAAGGTTGGCTTCAGTAACGTCCGGGTAAAGAAAATTATCGTAGGGATATCTGCCAACGTGGATATCCCTTACTGTTTTATAAAGAAGTTCCCTGAATTCCGGAAGATTAGTTTTCTTCTTCGCCGAAATAAAGATTGTATGCACATCCTTTTTCGCCATCCAGCTGTTTTTAAGTTCATTTAGGCTGATGTTTCTATCGGTTCGGGGCGTGTTGTCGTCAGCGTCCTTCTCCTCCCATTTGTAGGCGTCAATTTTATTGAAAACTATGATGGTTGGTTTTTCCCCAGTTTTCAGCTCATGAAGGGTTTGATTAACCACGTTGATTTGGTCCTCAAAACTTGTGTGCGATATATCAACTACATGGAGAAGTAAGTCGGCTTCACGTACCTCATCGAGGGTTGATTTAAACGATTCCACAAGTTGGTGCGGTAATTTACGAATAAAACCAACGGTATCGGATAGTAAGAATGGGAGATTGCCAATAACTACTTTTCGAACCGTGGTGTCGAGTGTTGCAAAAAGTTTATTCTCTGCAAAAACATCGGATTTGCTAATTAAATTCATCAGCGTTGATTTACCCACATTGGTGTAACCAACTAGCGCAACCCTAACCATACTTCCACGATTTTTGCGCTGGGTAAGCATTTGTCTGTCAATCTTGGTTAGTTCTTCCTTTAGTCGTGATATTTTTTCGCGGATAATACGGCGGTCGGTTTCAATCTCTGTTTCCCCGGGACCTCTTAGTCCAATACCACCTCGCTGACGTTCAAGGTGAGTCCACATTCTGGTTAGTCTTGGCAGTAAGAATTGATACTGTGCCAGTTCAACCTGAGTTTTAGCGTACGCAGTTTTTGCCCGTTGTGCAAAAACATCAAGTATCAGGTTGGTTCTATCTAAAACCTTTCGTTTAAGTTCATGCTCAAGATTACGGAGTTGGGTAGGGGTAAGTTCGTCGTCGAAAATCACCATATCAATTTCGTTCTCTTCCACGTAGTTGGCAATTTCCATTACTTTACCTTTGCCAATGAAGGAACGCGAATTGGGAATATCAATTTTTTGAAGAAATCGTTTTACCGTTGAAGCTCCGGCTGTGTCGGCCAAAAACTCAAGTTCATCGAGGTACTCAGTTACTTCATCCTCCTTTTGTCCCGGTAGTATTACTGCAACCAGAACAGCCTTCTCCTGTTTTTTCTCGGTACTAATTGGTGTAATCATCTAAATGTGTGGTTATAAAAATCACTCAAAGTAAACTAAAAATTTGTTGAAATAAAAAAGCCGAGCATAACTCGGCTTAATTGATTGATATCGATAAAACTAGTTCAAAACAAAGTTTACAGGAAGAACAAACTTAACGCGGGCAGGTTTGCCGTTATGTTTGCCAGGAGTCCATTTAGGAGACATTCTAACAACCCGTATGGCCTCATTAACTAAGGATTCGTCAACATTTCTAATAGATTTGAAGCCTGATAAACTACCATCTTTTTCCACAACGAACTCAAGGTATACGCAACCATAGACTCCGTTTGCTTGAGCATCCTCTGGATATCTTAATTTTTTCATTACGAAATCCACTCGGAATTCTTCTAGGCCGCCTTCGCCAAATTTGGGCATCTCTTCAACAATATAAACAGGCTCATCTACCTCGGGTTCGCTTGTGAATGGTATAAAATCAGGTACAGGGCCATTAGGATCTATTTCGACAAAAGGGTCAATATCGGAAGGTAAGTTTACATTATTCGGAACAATTTTAATAATGTCCGAAAAATGTACGGCTTTAGGGGGAGCGGGTTTTTCAATATCTTTAGTTTCTGTTCTTGGAATTTCATCGTAATCTATTAAATCGGTTCTAACAGATAAATCCTTAAAATCAGTGTTTTTGGCTGTTTTCCATTCAAAGGCCATAAGAACAAGGAGCATCGCCAATGCTAAACCAATCTCAAAAAACAAAGATCTTTTGCTCTCAAGGTCTGCTTTAGATGATTTTTTGGGTACCATAACTTTTTGGTTTAAGTGGTTT
>CAZTVB010000182.1:641-6110 GCA_964616315.1 uncultured Rikenellaceae bacterium | reverse complement strand
ATTTTATATGAAAATTTATTACAATTAATCCAAAATAGTATATGGAAACCAAACCTTTTAAGTATTTAATCCCTTGGGATTTTACTCCAGTTGCAGAGAACGCATTAAAATATGCTATTAAGTTTTGCAGTGCAGGTGAGGGTTGTAGTTTGGTGGAGTTGGTGCATGTGGTTCAAACGGGCGGTTTGTTCTCAAAAAGTAAGATATCAGAAGCCGATGCACGCGAAAAATTCAAAGAGGATCAACAAAGAATAAAAGAGCAATATGGAATAGAGGTCAAAACAATCCTAATGGAGGGTAACCTTTTTGATACCATAAGTGAGTATGCAAGCGAAATACAGGCCAGCATGGTTATTATGGGCACGCATGGAATTAAAGGTGTTCAGAAACTAACCGGAAGTTGGGCGCTTAAGGTTATTGCCGGTTCCGAAATACCTTTCCTTGTTGTTCAGGATGCTCCTTTGCGCGAAAAGGTTTTTGAGCATATGGTTATGCCCATCGATTTCCGCGATGAAGAAAAAGAGAAGATCCAATGGGCTATTAAGGTCGCAACACAGTATGGCACGAAGATTCATATTATTATACCAAACGCATTCGACTCTGGCGTTCAAAAGAAGATTAACTATAATTTAGCTTTTGCCAAAAAGCACATGGAAGGTTATAACATTGAGTCGGAAATCCACAATGCTGCTAAGGGTAAGAGCTTCCAGGAGGAGATTGTAAATCTTGCGGTTGATATTGAGGCCGATTTAATTCTAATTATGACCACACCAAACTTGGACTTTACCGACTACGTTTTTGGCGCACAAGAACAATATGTAATTGCCAACAACTCCAAAATTCCAGTGATGTGTGTAAACCCAGGAACTATTAACCGATAGCATTATTTCGCTATAAATTTTCTAGAAGAGCCTTCTGTGTAAGAAGGCTTTCTATATTTCTATCGGTGTCCTCGGTTAATTCAACAATCAGGGGTTTATTCTTTTTGTTTTCCAATCCGTATTGGTAGGTTTTGTCGTAATAGGCAAGCGATATGGCAACTGCCTCGTCGAACTTTTTTTGGTTGATTAAATCCACACACTGCTTTGCTTTATCTAAACCTAACCGTTTCGATATTCTATTAACGGATTGAATTAAATCGTCAGGGTTACAGTTCGTATAATCAACTACTAAACGGTTTACTCTAATATCAAAAGGAATTTCGATGGAAATGACTTTACTTGCGCTCATTTGTTGATGAAACTGTTGAGGAACGAAAATGGTTCCAATGCTTTTGCTCTCATCCTCAACCCAGGTTGGTTGTTGCGGGTCAATTTTCATTAATTCTTCAAAAAGCAGGTTCTCAAAGAACTCGGTCGAGGGTTGTTTGGCTTGTCCTATCCAACCGAAGGCAGAGCCTTTATGATTGGCCAGCCCCTCAAGGTCGATAACCGGCTCTCCTTTTGCTTTTAAATGTTGAAGTAATTCTGTTTTTCCGCTACCGGTCATTCCCCCTAAAACAATAAGATTGAACGGCGATTCAAAGCATTCTTGGGCTTTTCGACGGTACGATTTGTAGCCACCAACTAAAGCCTTGGCTTTAAAACCCGACAAGTTAAAAAGCCAAGTCATACTTTTGCTACGCATTCCTCCTCGCCAGCAGTAAACAAGCACCTCTTTCTCTGCTGTTACTGATTGGAGCGTATTTACAAACGATGATAATTTTGGACCAACAGCATCGAGACCTGCAATTACCGCATTATATCGGCTTTCGCGAACGTACTTTGTGCCAACCAACGCTCTTTCCTCATCGGAAAATAAAGGAATATTTATTGCACCCGGAATATGCGCCTTTGCATATTCTGCCGGGGAGCGCACGTCGATTACTGGACAAAAATTTCGCTTTAGTAAAAAATCCTCAATGCTTATTGTGTCTCTCATAAAATGACTACTCTAAAAATCCGCCTAAAACCGAGTTATTTTCTTTTCGAGAATTACTTCCGTAGGGCGAAAGCGCTTGAATAAGTTTGCGAATCGGCATTGACTGTAGCCAAACTCTTCCCGTTCCCCTTAGTGTGGCTAAGAATAAACCTTCTCCTCCGAATACCATACTCTTTAAACTTCCTGTGGTTTCCACATCAAAATCGATAGAAGGTTCAAAGGCAACCACGCAGCCAGTATCAATCCTAAGCGTCTCGTTATTAAGGTACCGTTCAATAACAGTACCGCCGGCGTGAACAAAAGCCAATCCATCACCCTCGAGGCGTTGTAGGATAAACCCTTCGCCACCAACTAATCCCGCACCAATTTTGCGGTTAAACTGCATGGATACTTTTGTTCCCATGGCTGCACACAAAAATCCATCTTTTTGAACTATAAGTGTTCCTCCCAGTTTGCTTAAATCGATAGGTAAAACAGTTCCGGGGTAAGGAGCCGAAAAGGCAACCTTGCGCTTTCCGTATCCACGGTTAGTAAAATGGGTCATAAATATTGATTCTCCAGTAAGAGCACGAGCACCTGCAGAGAGTAATTTGCCAAAGAAACCAGCATTAGGCTCGCTACCATCGCCGAGTTTTGCCTCAAAAGCAATACCATCTTCCATATAAACCATTGCTCCCGCTTCGGCTATAACTGTTTCGGATGGGTCTAGTTCAACTTCTACTAGTTGAATTGATTCACCCATAATTTTGTAGTCAATTTCGTGCGATTTCATTTTTTAAAATTTTAAATGTTTGACTTGAATAGAACTATAACTTTAAATATATTACCTATACTTTTCATTATCATCCTCATAAATACTCAAATAGTTTAAGTATCGCGATGGGCTGATATTTCCTTTTTTTGTAGCCTCAATAACCGCACAGCCCGGCTCGTGAATATGCGTACAGTTGTAGTACTTGCAATCCGATGAAAGTTTAAAAATTTCGGGGAAGAAATGGTACAACTCCTCTTTCTCAATATCAATTAATCCAAAACCTTTAATTCCTGGAGTATCAATTATATATCCACCAAAACTTAACTCGAAAATTTCGCTGAATGTTGTGGTATGCTTCCCGGTAAGATGCGCCGAGGAGATATTGTTGGTTCTCAAGTTTAGATTGGGTTCCACTGTGTTTACTAGAGTTGATTTACCCACACCCGAATTGCCCGATATCAAACTTGTTTTGCCCTTTATTAACTCGCGGAACAAGTCCATATTATAACCCGTTTGGGCAGAAACAATTAAGCATTTGTATCCAATGGACTCGTAGATTGAGATGTACTGATTTAGCTTATCGATGCCTGCATCGTTTAGTAAATCGACCTTATTAAAAACAATAACTGCAGGAATTGAGTAAGCCTCGGCAGTTACCAAGTAACGGTCTATAAAACCAAGTTGAGTTTCAGGAAACTCAATGGTAACAACAAGCACCGCTTGGTCTAGGTTGGCTGCAATAATATGTGACTCGCGCGAAAGGTTGGTCGATTTACGAATAATGTAATTCTTGCGGTCGTTTACGGCCGTAATTACGCCTGAGTTTTTATCGCTCAACTCCACCAGAACAAAATCGCCGACGGTTACAGGATTGGTGGTTTTAACCCCCTTTAAACGAAGTTTTCCACGAATAGTGCAATCCACAATATTGCCATTGGGCATTTTAACCCTGTAATGACTGCCTGTTGTTTTTAAAACTAATCCTGCATCCATTTTCAACTTATCTACCCACAAAAATAAATTAATTGTGGATTGAACATCTAAAACTAGTCTTAAACTCTACAAAAAACCATATGGATTTAGAAAATTACAAGTGTATCGATAGTAATAGATCTATATATTCATCCATGCATAGAATAATGAAAGCAACATTTAAATAATTTAATTCAATTATTTGGATACAAACTTGATAATAAATGCTCTGTTGAGCCGAGGCTGTAGCTAAATAAAGAAGCACATTGGGTTGGGCGTAGGTTAGCTAAGCGTACCCAGTTTGGCCGAGGCTGTTAAAAGTAATAAACGATTCGTGTTCGGCGGCGGTTGCACCGCCGTCGAACTATGGCAAGCAGGCTGCGCCTGAGTTTCTTGTAATTTAAGTTTTGCTGGCTGTACCATTAAGAATAGATTAGACTTAGGCGGAGCCTAAGCCTAACGTTACGCTTTACCCAAAATACGTTAACAAAAACTAAGTTACACGTAAAAGTTATTGCTGAATTTTTGTAGATTTGGTTAAGCAACAAACCGGAGCAATGTCCACAGGCTACAAAATACAGGAGCAGGATGGCGCGTACTACCTAACGTTTCAGATAGTGGGATGGGTGGATCTGTTCACCCGCAAGGAGTACCGCGACGTAGTTATCGATAGCCTAAAGTTCTGCCAAAAGAATAAAGGGCTAACCCTATTTGCGTACGTTATCATGTCAAACCACATTCACCTGCTGGCGCAGAGCCAAAATGGCGATTTAAGTGGGTTTATCCGTGATTTTAAGAGCTACACCAGCAAACGGTTCCTCGAAATCATGCAAAGTGGGAAGGAAAGCCGGAGCGAATGGCTTCAAGTGGTATTTGAGTACCACGGCAAGCTTAAAAGTAAGCAAACATTCCAACTTTGGACGCACGAAAACCATGCCGAGCATATTTACAGCCAAAAGTTTATAGAGCAGAAGGTTCACTATATCCACCACAACCCAGTACGCAGCGGCATTGTAGTAAACCCAGAGGATTACCTGTACTCCAGCGCACGCAACTACGCAGGATTAGATTCACTTATAGATGTAATTACTGTTGACATACGGTGGAAAACGTACAATTAGCTATATTTACCGGGCAGAGCCCGAAGAGATAGATTCGACTGAGGCACATAGCCTCAGCCGAACGAGGATTGTTTGGTTCAAGTTGCTGTATCAATAGCCTTTAGTAACGCTAAAGGAACAGAAGGTATGAAAAAAGTTGTTGCTGCTTTTTCTGATGCAGCGAAAAGAGACATATTGATGCGAAGATTTAAAAGCATTACGAGCGAATCTTGTTTTAAATTTATAGAAACAACCGTAACAAAATCTATTCAGCAAACATACCAGTAATGAGTAGCAAAGTTTTTAAAAGAAAACCAGTTTACATTTATTGGTTAGTATTCAGGCTATTTGTAGTAGCCTTAACCTTGTGGACGTGGTTTTGGACAACTAGCTATACAGAAAAAGAACTTGTTAATATATTTGGTAAGCAAGAATTAATCGGTGGAAGTGGTCAGCGTGGGGCTCAGGCCATAGAAATGTTTATCGTGAATAATTTTGGAAAGCCAGGGATGGTTGTTTTGGCCTCTATTTTTGTTCTAGGTGCGTTATACTATTTCATAAAGGAACTATATGAGTTTAAGCGGTTTTTAAGAAAAGATAAACTTTATAATCAAGGATTGGTCAACAACCTAGAGGATGATTATGAACCGAAATCAATAATTCAAATGTTAAAGAATTTATTTAAACCAAAACCAAAGATATTGACAAAAAAGTATCCTTCTA
>CAZTVB010000182.1:0-631 GCA_964616315.1 uncultured Rikenellaceae bacterium | reverse complement strand
TAAGACTCTGAAGAATAATAAGTATTATAAATAAGCTCTCGCTCGGCGTAGTTTTGTGCGTTAGGATTTGAGCGTAGGGTAACTACGTCGTTGCCAATGGACAGTTTTAAACTGTCTTGCCGTAAGGCAAAGTTTGTTTTTTGCGGTCAGGAGACCGGAATTTTAGCAAGCGTAGTCAGGAGACTACGCTTAGCCCCAGCTAGCGCGGATTTGTAACCCTGCCCCTGCTCGCGCGGATTTGCAATCCGTGCGCAACTAGTTCGCAAGTTCGGTTGTATCCGTGCGGTTATTTTTAAAAGGTATTTTCATAAAGCATAGTTCAAATAAGTAATAAAGTGTAAGAAGTATTTGTCACGGACTACAAGTCCGCGCCAGCAATGAGTTGACCCTGCGCTAGCAATAGCTGTATTTTTTTCTTACTTTTGGGTAAACTGCTGTGTTATGTCGGATAAGTACAAAATTAAGGACAACGAGGCCGCCTACTTTGTTACGCTCACCACAGTGGGCTGGGTCGATGTATTCACAAGACTCAACCAAAAGATGGCGCTGGTGAACTCAATTAAGTACTGCCAGCAGCACAAGGGGCTGGTTGTTTTTGCGTGGTGCCTAATGCCCAGCCACCTGCATATGC
>CAZTVB010000181.1:0-6136 GCA_964616315.1 uncultured Rikenellaceae bacterium | reverse complement strand
CTGTAAATCCATAACAGCCATTATTTCTTTCTTGTCCTGCTCAAAATTAGAAGTGCTACAACCGAAAATCAAAAAAGAAATGGACGTAAGCAGTATAAGTTTTTTCATACAAATTCATCGTTAATATATCCGACCAATATATCAATTTTATTGAGTAATTTGGCATAAAGTAAGTTCATCAACATTTTAAAAGTCTGAACTCCTGACTCAGTAATGATAAAACATGAAAAGAATAGCTACAGTCATTTCGATATTTCTAGCCTTAAATGGCCATTGCCAAACGCGCTATATCCACATACTAGTTGCCCTTTGCGACAACAAAAACCAAGGCATAGTACCTGTCCCAGCAAAAATTGGAAATGGGCAAGATCCTGCCAACAATCTTTACTGGGGATGTGGTTATGGGGTAAAAACATTCCTTAAGAAACAACCTAAATGGGAATTGATTAAAAAATTTGAAAAACCCGAAAAACATATTCTTGAAAGAATTGTCTTTAAACATAAAGATTCTTCGGTCTATATTGTGGCCGATGCTTACGATGGGGCAGAGATAAAACAAACTATAACCGATTTCCTAAATTTTGCTGCAGGATACAGCAAGAATAAAATACAACTTGACTCTATAATTATAAATATAGGCGGAAATGCCGATTTAATATGCTATGTTGGCCATAATGGGCTTATGGATTTTAACCTTGACAAATATCCTTCACAATCGGATTCAAAGAAAAGAGAAGTAACGGTTCTTGCCTGTGCCAGTATGCAATATTTCAAATCGCCCCTAAAAAAAACAGGAGCTACACCGTTAATTCTAACAACAAACCTGATGTGCCCAGAGGCTTATACGCTAAACACAATAATTGAATCGTGGATTAACAACAATACTCCATCTGTAATTAAAGAATGTGCGGCACAAACCTATAATCAATACCAAAAATGCGGCATAAAAGGTGCTCGTAGCCTTTTTGTTAATGGCAATTAAGCCGCTCTAAACTCTTAAAATTTCAATAATTACAAAAAGTTTTACTACTTTCGGTTTGTCTTTTAAATTAGGCGAAACCACTAACTACATAAACAAATAAAGCGTTCTAAAATGAAAAACAAGCCTTTCCTACTACTGATTTCAATCTCAGTTTTTTTATTATCCAGCACAATACTAAACGGACAAACACCATTCGATCATCAAAAGTTTATTGAAGAGATAAAGAATAGCAGCACAAACATTTACAAGCAATGCATTGAAAAATACGACGACCATCTTAACAAATTCCCCGAGGATGTGCTTGTACACATCGAGAAGTGCAAATTTATTGCAAATGCGCAGTACGATGAATACGAGGAGTACAACCCCAACCAGGAGCAATTCGATAGCTGCCTAGCCAAACTTAAAAAAAGATTCCCTACAAACCCAGATGCTCTTTTATACCAAACCGAATGCTTATGGGGCGACGAACTTAAAGAAGTGCTTGAAAAAGCAAAAGAAATCATTGATGAAAACCCTCAGGATTGGACCAATGAAAAAAAGGGATTGCTTTACTCAAAAATTGCCAATCAGAACTATAGCGATTCCGAATATCAACTAGCCAACTTCAACATAACTAAGGCAATAACGTTCGACTCAAAATACGAAACGTCCCTTACCTATGCCCGTATTCTAACTAAGATCAACAAAAACGACAAAGCCCTTGAGGTGCTTACCGCCGAACAGGATACATCGGCCGAAATATGGGAGTTAAACCAAAAAGCAGATTTACTGCTGGAGCTTAAAGCGTACTCAAAAGCGTTAGACCTTTACAATAAAATCAACGAAAAAGACTCGTCATACATTCGTAATTCCGAATTGGCCTCAACCCTTGTGGGTGTTGGTGAATTTGCTTACGCCCGAAAATACTTGGTAGCCGATACTGCAAAGAGTTGGGATAAGGAGGGCGCTTTAAGAAACCTTCTTTTGCACGACTTAAAGTACCATAGCAGCGACACCTGCATTACCACCTACAATAAGTTTCGAGATATTGGGTATTCCGTTGACCCCCTTGGTGTTTACAGGATAAAACTCTTTTTATCGCACCCATTACAAGGATGGTCTTTCAGAGATATTGCAGGGCTCACAGTATTTATGCTTATTTTACTAGTTCTAGTTGTAATACCGTACTTTTGGATATTGCCTGTTTACTTTGTGGGTCACCATTGGAAATTCATCACTCGCGAAAAACCTTACCAACCGCAATGGGGACTTAAAATGTTTTGGTTTGTTAGCTTTGGGTTACTTTTTGCCACATTTATTCCAGCGGTTGCTGTCCCTGAGTATTTAGGATTTATACTTAACACTAACAACTATGCTGAACTTGCATCGGAACAAAGGGCATTAATATACATCATATTCATTCTAACCTTTGCAATTTTCGGTCTGGTGGCGTTGTATAAGAAAGACCTTAGAGTGCTACTAAGCAACAATTGGTCTATCCAAAAAAGCATCGGAATTGGACTTGGTATTCTTTTGGCTTTCAAACTTGTAAGTGTTATTTATGTTAAGATTGGGATGTCCGGCTTTGGGATAACGCTCGAAGATTTGGCCAGCATACCCAACATCTTCCTAGCCTCGAAACAGGATATTGAACCCATCATTACAAACTACGGAAAACTTATTGGATTCTCGCTTATTTGCATACTAGTCCCAATTTACGAGGAGATAATTTTTAGAGGAGTAGTGCTCGATGCCATTTTAGGATATATCAACTTTAACTCGGCAAATATTATACAGTCAGCGCTATTCGCCTCAATCCATGGCAACCTGTTCCTATTCCCAGTTTTCTTCTTTTTTGGGCTTATAGCAGGTATAATGCGCAAAAAATCGGGCGGACTATTGCCAGGCATTGTTTTCCATATAGTAAATAATATGCTTGCAATATCGGTGCTGATGTTTAAATAGTACAGATTTACTACTTTTATAAAAAATTCACCACCAATGTCCAAACTCCTTATAAACCAACACTCCCAGAACATCGACAGAGTCTTAGAAAACTACACCAAATCAACCAAAATTCAATAGACAAAACTTACTTAATCAGTAAAATAGACTAACTTAAACACTTAAATCAAACCTAAAACCAAAGTCATGAATAGTTACAAATTAGTCTACTCCATTTTATTTCTTTTTTTCGCTAGCGGCTGCATCCAGCACAAGGAAAAAACCGAAATAAAGATACAACTATCCGAAGCTGAGTATTTTTATTCTCTATCTGGTCGCTCCAACGATTCCACATTCAACGCAGTTTTTGAACAAACCATCAAGAACTACGATCCTACAAAAGAAGAACTCCTAACTACATTTGAGAAAACAATAGATGAAATGCAACCCGAATTTGCCCTAAGCCCAATTTTTAACACCATTGAATTCAGGGATAGAATAACTTTCAACTCCACAAACCAAGAAATACTAAGCGTTTTGAAAGATGAGATTAAGCAAGCTAAGCTAAAAACAACTGAAATACTAAAAAAGAGAATTGAATTTGCACTGCCCTCAAGTTTACTAAACAAACTTGAAGTCATTTTAAGTGAATCACCCGAAAGCAACGCATACACCATCACGGTTAATAGGAAAGTAGATGAAAACCAAATTAAACAGTTAATAGAAAAAAGAGGAAATTTGGAATTCTGGGAAACCTACGAAATTTCATCAATTTGGGACTTTTTGAACAATGCAAATAACGAAACCAAAGCCATTGCAAGTAGTAACAACAATAAATCTCTATTCGAAATTCTAAACCCTGCCACATCTTCCGATGGTCAATTACAACGTGGGGCGCTTATTGGCACCACTCATATAAACGACACCGCTATGGTTAACCAATATTTGAGGATGTCCAGTATTCTGGGAATGCTCCCAAGAGATTTAAAGTTTACTTGGTCAACTAAAATTCAGTACAGCGACGAGGATTACGTCCAGCTTTATGCCCTTAAGATTAGCTCCCGTGATGGCAAAGCTCCATTAACCAGCGAATGCATTGTTAATGCCAAAGCCGAAACATCAAATTACCCAAGTGTACTGATGGAGATGAACTCCGAAGGTGCCAGAGTATGGCAAAGACTCACTGCCGAAAATATTGGATTGCAAATAGCAATAGTACTTGACAATGTTCTATATACAGCACCATTTGTACAAGCCTCAATTGAATCTGGGAAGTCACAAATAACTGGCGATTTCACTTTGGAGGAGGCATCCAATTTAGCGGCCATTCTCAATGCTGGATATATGCCAGGAATTACTGTTAAGGTTATTTCGGTTGGCGAGTAATTTGCCTTTCAGAGTAAAATAAAAAAAGGGGAACGACTGTTCCCCTTTGTAGCGAGAGGCTGGATTGAACCGCCGACCTTTCCGATTCTGATCGGGACACTCTAAACAACAGTACGGGGCAAAGTAAGCAACCACCTGCAAAGTAGGTGGCTTTAAATTTCAGAGCCCCCAAAAAAGATGAATAGTTTGGCGTCCTTACCCTTTCTTATCTTCATGCTCTTGATGCTTTACATACCGTTTTATCATACCAGCATCCAGCCTCAACTCTTCGACATCCAACTCCTTCTATTGTCAAATTGCCATGATATACTAATCTACTTGCAGTTTCTATGTCCATGCTAGAATCCGAAACAGATATTTTCGGTGCGAAAACTACATGGCATTCACACTTCCAAAATACATGCAATAGTTGGATAACGCTTCCGATGGGCAAAGTTATCCAACTTAACCTTTTTCTGTTGCCACTGTTCTGAAGGGTGGTTTTTCGATCACAACAAAAACGTTGCTGTGCCTCCTGAGTATATTCAAAACATTTTTGTATAATTGTAATGTTGGAAAAACTCCCCAAGGGCCCTTACCAACAACACATTAGCGACTAATACTACCATTTAATCAAACTACGAATTATGAAAAGGAATTGTCTCTTATTACTTTTAGGCATTTGCCTCAACTCTTTTTTATTGGCTCAAACTAATATAGACAGTCTTATTCAAGTCCTAAAGAAACCTCTACCAGAGCAGCATCGAATTGACATATACAATTTGCTCGCAGACAAATTCCTATCCAGAAACCTAGACACCTCGCAATATTTTGCCAATGAAGCTAATAAATTAGCAAAAGAAATTGATTACACAGGAGGAATAATAAAGTCTATGCAAAGCCTCTCTTACATGTACTTAAACAAGAGCCAATTCGATTCTGCCATAATTCTATCAAACAATGCAATTGACCTTAGCAAAAGGAATAATCAATTAAACTTACTAGGCTCATCCTATAATCTAAAAGCAAGGATTTTTGAATATCAGAACTATATCGACAGCGCAGAACTTTATTTTAATATGGCCATTGAATTTGCAAATAAAGAACCTGACAAATTTAACCAAGCCTCAACTTACAACAACTACGCTAACCTACTACTAACAAAGGGCGATTACGACAAAGCTCTAGACTATTACCTAAAAGCATTAAACTTTTTCCAAGAAGTTGGAGAGCGAGGAAAGTCTGCAACTGTAATTTCGAACATTGGGAATATATACAGTTTTAAAAAGCAGTACGAACTAGCGCTGGAACAATTCAACGAAGCATTAGCCATAAATATTATTTTGAATAATTTTTCAGCCATGGCGATGAACTATAGCAACTTAGGTGTTACATATCGAAATCTTAAGCAATACGATGAATCGATAGAGAATCAACAAAAAGCCTTAGATATCAACAAGAGATTAGGAAAAAAAGCGGAGCAAATTCAATGTTTATACAATTTAGGAGTTACCCACAATTCCAAAAATGAATATGATAAAGCATTGAAATACTACCACGAATCCATGGAACTATCCAAAGAAATTGGCTTCGCAATAGGAGTACTATACAACACCTATGGAATGGGCTTTACCTACTCAAAATTAAATGACAAAAACTTAGCCGAAACTCATTTTAAAGAAGCCTTGCACCAGAGCATGCAACTCAAACTACCTGAAGCCCGACTGAATTGCTTTCAAGAGTTATACCTTTTAAATAAGAAGTTCGGAAACTACGATGAGAGTCTTTCTTTTTACGAAAAGTACCAAGCATTAAAAGATAGCATGTTCACTAACGAAAAAGAACGTGTTGTAGCCGACTTAC
>CAZTVB010000180.1:0-6136 GCA_964616315.1 uncultured Rikenellaceae bacterium | reverse complement strand
AATTGTAGGAATTCATTGCCATTGATTAACTTTTTCTCTTTCATTTTAGTTTGTAGTTCATTTATTTTATGAAGGTTACGTTTTGGAATATTGAGATTTATTTCATAAATTTTATGTGAAATATAATATTCAAACTATCATGAAAAGAATATTTACCTTGCTAAACAAATCAAGTATTGTTACTAGCATCTTCATTATTCTTAGTTTAATAATACTTACAGTTACAATCTTAAACTACAATAAAAGGAAAAGTGAAATCATTCACAATATTAATACCGAACTCAAAGCAATAGCAGAACTTAAAGCATCTGAGGTATCTACATGGATTAACGAAAGGGTAAGCGATAGCAAAGTACTTACTCAAGGCTACTTTTTGAGTAACAGACTAAACGATTATTTTAGATACAAAAAGAACGACGATTATCTAAATATATACGAGAAAGCCACTGCTGTTAAAAAGTATTATAAATATGAGGACGTTTTTATACTGGACTCAAACAATAATATTATACTAACTACAAACCAGCGCATTGAGGAATTTAGTTTGGAAACCAAAAAAGCGATTGATGAACTTAAACGGAGTGGAATAAATTTTAAAGTATATCAATGCAACTATTGTAAAAAGGTACATTTGGATTTCCTTAGCCCTATATTTAATTCCAATTCCAAATTAATAGGATACGCATTATTACGGACTAATCCTCATGATTACTTGTTTCCATTGATAAGCCGATGGCCAACTCAAAGTAACACTGCCGAAACTATTATTGTTCGACGAGAAGGAGATTCTGTTCTGTTTATTAATGATGTTCGGCATCGTAACAATGCGGCATTAAAAATTAAAGTACCAATAACTCGAACAGATGTTGTGGCTGCTAAAGTAGTGCTAGGAGCAATGGGTTTAATTGAAGGACACGATTATAGGGATATGGATGTTCTAGCCTATGCCCTACCAATTGAAAACTCTAATTGGGCTATGATAGCTAAAATTGACCAAGAAGAAGTCTACAGACCAATTAAAAGGCTTTACATAACCTATGGAACAATTCTTTCTTTATTGTTTCTTTTTTTGGCAACTATTGTTTTTTTAATCAGAAATACCTATCAGAAGAGCTACATAAAAAAACTATATGATAATGAGTTAGAGAAAAAAGCATTAGTTAGTCACTATAAATACTTAATTAAAAATGCCAATGATATCATATTGTTAGCTAATCGTAATGGAGATATTCTTGAGGCAAACGATGCAGCAATAAAAGCATATCAAATACCACTGGAAAAAGTAAAAGATACACATCTTAATAATCTTGGATATTTCAAACTGTTTACAGATAAAAAAAACAATGGAGTTTACGAAACTACTCATAGCCGATTGAATGGGACAAAGTTTCCTGTTGAAATAAACGAGCAGTATATTAATATAGATGGAGAAGTGTTTTATCAGGCAATAATCAGGGATATAACTGAACGCATAAAAGCTGAGAAGATTCTGAATGAAACCGAGGCTCGTTTTTCTACACTCTTCCAATTAAATCCATCACCAATAGGAATTACAAGAGATTATGATTTTAGGATAGTTGATGTGAACGATGCTTGGTGCGAAATGACCGGTTATTCTAGGGGCGATGTTATTGATAAAAATACATCAGAACTGAAGTTGACAAATGCAGAAACAATATTTCAAATCAGAGAGGAAATAAAAGATTACAAGAAAATTACAAACCAAGAAATTTCAATTCTCACGAAATCAGGCCAAATACGAAATGTTGTGATGTTCAGTGATAGGATAGAAACTGAGGGTGAAGTATTTTTTATTAACAGTTTTTTAGACATAACAGAGAGAAAGCAATCAGAGGAAAAACTACTCGAGAGTGAAAAACGTTATACAACATTATTCCAGAAATCAAATGTTCCTGTATTCTTACTTAAGTTGCCCGATGTGGTAATTTTTGATGTTAATGAAGCTGCTGAAAAATTATTAGGCTATAAAAAGGATGAATTAATTGGTAAGAATGCAGCTGAGGTTGGTCTTATTAGCAATAAGCAAAGAACAACTGCAATATCTGAGTACAATCGAGAAAACTCCTTAACCGATAAAGAGATGCGAATGATTTCCAAATCGGGAGAGGAATTTGTTGTCCTATTCAATACACATCCAGTAGAAATAAACGGGCAACCCTTTGCATTCACCTCTTTTGTAAATATTACCGACAGAAAAATTGCCGAAGCAAAGTTAGAAACTAGCCAGAATACGCTTAAACTATTTATCGAATATGCTCCTGCTTCCATTGCCATGTTCGATAAGAATATGAGGTACTTGGCCGCAAGTAGAAAGTTCCTTTCAGATTATAATATAAAGGATAGTAATATAATAGGGAAAACACATTATGAAGTTTTTCCCGAAATTTCAGATGATTGGAAAACCATTCATAAAAAGTGTTTAGAGGGTTTTGTTGAGAAATGCGATGCCGACCCATTTCCACGCGTCGATGGAACATTGGATTGGGTACATTGGGAAATTCATCCATGGTACGAGAGAACAGGTGAAGTTGGTGGATTGCTGCTGTTTTCTGAATTAATAACCGATAGGGTAAATACTTACGAAAAGCTTGCAAAAAGCGAGCAGCGATTTAGTCAAGTTGCTGAGCAGAGCCAAACAGTAATATGGGAGGTTGATGCTGAAGGACTTTATACCTATGTAAGCCCTTTAGCCTCAAGTATCTGGGGTTATACTCCCGATGAGCTTATTGGCAAAAAGCACTACTATGATTTACATCCAGCTGAGGGACGCGAAGAATTTAAACGAGTGACCTTGCAGGCTATAGGGCGTCATGAGAAATTTAATGATTTGATTAATCCAATTGAAACACCTGCTGGTAATACTATTTGGGTGATGACTAGTGGCACCCCTGTTTACAATAAAGACAATGAGTTTATAGGTTATATCGGCTCCGACAATGACATCACAGCCGAAAAACAAGCAAATGAAGCTCTTGTGGAGTCAGAACTATTTGCCAGATCAACGCTTAATGGCCTTTCGGCACATATAGCAATTGTTGATAGTACAGGTTTTGTTGAGAAATGCGATGCCGACCCATTTCCACGCGTCGATGGAACATTGGATTGGGTACATTGGGAAATTCATCCATGGTACGAGAGAACAGGTGAAGTTGGTGGATTGCTGCTGTTTTCTGAATTAATAACCGATAGGGTAAATACTTACGAAAAGCTTGCAAAAAGCGAGCAGCGATTTAGTCAAGTTGCTGAGCAGAGCCAAACAGTAATATGGGAGGTTGATGCTGAAGGACTTTATACCTATGTAAGCCCTTTAGCCTCAAGTATCTGGGGTTATACTCCCGATGAGCTTATTGGCAAAAAGCACTACTATGATTTACATCCAGCTGAGGGACGCGAAGAATTTAAACGAGTGACCTTGCAGGCTATAGGGCGTCATGAGAAATTTAATGATTTGATTAATCCAATTGAAACACCTGCTGGTAATACTATTTGGGTGATGACTAGTGGCACCCCTGTTTACAATAAAGACAATGAGTTTATAGGTTATATCGGCTCCGACAATGACATCACAGCCGAAAAACAAGCAAATGAAGCTCTTGTGGAGTCAGAACTATTTGCCAGATCAACGCTTAATGGCCTTTCGGCACATATAGCAATTGTTGATAGTACAGGTAAGATTATTGCAGTAAACAACGCTTGGAGAAATTTTGCTGAGAACAACTCTCCTCTATTATCGAATGTCAACGAAGGAGCGAACTACCTTGAGGCATGTGATAAAGCCTCTGGTGAAGATGAGTTAATTGCTAAACAGGCTGGAACGGCACTTCGAGAAATCCTTTTAGGAAAAGAAGAAATCGTAGAAATTGAATACGCGTGCCATTCCCCTAAAGAGCAACGTTGGTTTATTGCAAGAATTTCAAGATTCCCTGGTGATGGAAGCCCTAAAGCAGTTATAGCACACGAGAATATAACTGAACTTAAAAAGGTAGAGAACGCATTAATTCAAAGCGAGGAAACCCATAGAATATTATTCGAGCATAACCCAATTCCTATGTGGGTTTACGAGTTAGAAACATTGAAATTCTTGAGAGTTAACGAGGTTGCTTCCGAAAAATACGGATACACCATGGATGAGTTTTTGGGCATGACTTTAAAGGATATTCGACCCGAAGAGGAGGCGCAACACCTTATAAATAATGTAAAAAATATAGGAAACGAACGCATACAAAAATCTGGTGCTTGGAAGCATAAACTTAAGGGCGGTGAAATAATTCTAGTTGAAATTCACTCCCATTCATTAACATATGAGAGAAAGAATGCACGCTTGGTCGCTGCTTACGATATTACAGAGAGGGTGATGTCGGAAAGGAGTCTGCGTGAAAGTGAGATTAAATTCAGAAAGTTATATGAGGAAGGCCCATTTGGTATGGTTATGATGGGTTCAGATTTTAAGTTTAAGATGACTAATAATACATTTTGTCAGATTGTTGGGTATGATGAGGAAGAACTATTGAATTTAAGTTTTAAGGATATAACCCACCCTGATGACATTGAGGAGGATTTTTCCAATGTTCTCAAGCTAATCCGTGGCGAAATTCCTGTTTACAAGAAACAGAAAAGGTATATTAGAAAAGATAAAACCCAAGTATGGGTTGCCCTTACAGTTACTGCAAATTTTAACCATGAGGGAAATTTCCTTTATTGTGTTGCAATAGTTGAAGATATTACCGAGCAAAGAAAGGCTGCGGAAATTGTTAGAACCAGTGAGATTGTTCATCGGCAGCTATTCGAAAATAACCCAGTGCCAATAGCAATTACCACAGTAAAGGATGGTAGATTTTACATGATTAATGACGCATATACCCAACAAATGGGATATACTGCTAACGATCTCATTGGTGAAAAGGTAAGCGATTTTAATATTTATGTAAACCCTGATGATAGGCAATTAGTTATTAATACTTTAAAAGAACAGGGAGGGTTTAAGAATCTCGAAATACAATTCCGCACAAAATTCGGCGATTTGGTGTTGTTTGAACTCTCTATGACTACAATTCAGGTGAATGGTGAAGATTGTATTCTTAGCGCTTTTCGTAATATTACTGAGCGTAAACTAGCCGAAGAAAAAATTCGTGAGCTTAATCGTAGAATTAACCTGGCTGCACAATCTGCAAGTATAGGTATTTGGGATTGGAATATTGTTAAAAACGAGTTGGTGTGGGACGATAGAATGTTTGCACTTTATGGTATTATGTCATCAAAAGGGAAGTTCCCATACGAGGTGTGGCTTAAAGGTCTACATCCTGATGACAGAGAGATTTCCGACGAGATGTCGAAGCGAGCTGTGCTTGGAGAGATTGAGTACGATACCGAGTTTCGCGTTGTTTGGCCCGATGGCTCTATCCATTGGCTTAAAGCCTATGGTCAGGTTTTATATGATGAAAACAGGAATCCAATTCGAATGATTGGTGTTAATTATGATATCACTAAACGCAAGCAAATTGAAAAAGAGATACTTGATTTGAATGCTAACCTAGAATCCAAAATCAAGGATAGAACCGTTGAACTTGCTGAAATAAACGATGCACTAAAAGAGGAAATTGAAGAGCGTAAGAGTATAGAACATGCACTCAAAGATGCTCGTCAAGAAGCCGAAAAGGCAAATATAGCAAAAAGTGAATTTCTATCAAGAATGAGTCACGAACTCCGTACGCCAATGAATTCAATTCTTGGTTTTGCTCAGTTGCTCGAAATGGGCGAGTTAAATCCTAATCAGAAAAAGGGTGTTAATCATATAATGAAAAGCGGAAAACACCTTCTAGATTTAATTAACGAGGTTTTAGATATTTCGCGTATTGAAGCAGGTAGAATTTCATTATCTCTAGAGCCCGTTCAACTCCAAAGCGTAATTTCCGAAACAATTGATATAGTTAAACCTCTGGCCAATGAAAAGAATATAAGTGTTGAGTTACATGATCCTCACATATGCGATTTATATATCAGAGCAGATAGGCAAAGGGTAAAGCAAATACTAATAAACCTCATTAATAATGGAATTAAATACAATCTGTCTCTTATACACATCTCCGAGCCCACGAGACAAGAGGCAATCTCGTAT
>CAZTVB010000179.1:0-6170 GCA_964616315.1 uncultured Rikenellaceae bacterium | reverse complement strand
CAATCACCCCATCAATTCTGAGTTTACTTAGCATCTCAATATCGTCCATTGAACTTACACCACCGCTAGCAATAAGATTGATTGTTGGAAATTCCTGTAGTATAGATTGATAAAGCGATACAGCAGGTCCCGTGAGCATTCCATCGCGATTGATATCCGTTACTGCAAAATTCACGACTCCTTTTGATTGTAGGCTTTTAATCGCATCTATGATATTTAGCGATGAGCCATTGCTCCAGCCGTGTGTTTTAACCTCCAGATTTAGGCAATCGAGTGCAGCAATTATCGTTTCAAATCCAAATTCATCAATAAGATTCTCTGCAAAATATTCGTTAGTTATCAGCGCAGTGCCAATATTTATCTGACTTGCACCAGCTTTCAGGGAATCCTTTGCCGATTGTAAAGTTCTGATTCCTCCGCCAAAATCGATTTTCAAACTTGTGGCAGCGCTAATTTTACTTAGAACTTCAATATTGCAGGGTTGTCCACTTTTTGCGCCATCCAAATCAATCAGGTGAAGATTTGTAAAACCAGCATCTTCGAATATTTTGGCTTGTTCTACAGGATTATCGGAGTAAATTTTTGTTTGGTTGTAGTCGCCTCGACATAACCTAACGCATTTACCATCAATTAAATCGATTGCTGGGATTACTCGCATAGCTCTATAAAGTTTTTAATGATTTGAATTCCGTATTCGCCACTTTTTTCGGGGTGAAACTGTACTCCCCAGAAATTACCTCGGTTTACAGCTGCACATACACTTGTTTCGTAGTTGCATTCAGCAATGCTATTTTCATTTTGAGTAACGTAGTAACTATGCACAAAGTAGACCCAGGTATCATTTGGTATACCTTTAAATAAAGGGTTTGGTGCAATCTCAATCCTATTCCATCCCATGTGTGGGGTTTTTAAGTTGATATCGAGCTTCTTTACATCAAAATTCATAACACCCAAGCATTCTGTGTTACCCTCATCGCTGAAATTCCCCAATAGTTGCATTCCAAGGCAAATTCCGAGTGTTGGTTTTTGAGTTGATTTTAATGCATTCGCAAGCCCCGATTCGTTTAGGTTTTGCATTGCTCTACCAGCATGTCCAACACCTGGAATTATTATTTTATCGACATTTATTAATTGCTCAGGTTGTTTTATTATCTCGGTTTTGTAACCCAACTTGTCGATTGTGTTTATTACCGAGGCTAAATTTCCTGCACCGTAGTTTATTATTCCAATTTTCATTTTAAGTTAAAAGTTAAGAGTGAAAGGTTAAAAGATGAATTACGAACAACTATCAACTATCAACAGTCAACCATCAACTAAAGCATTCCTTTTGTAGAGGGCAGTTGATTTCCGCATTGTTGAATAGCCATTCCAATGGATTTTGCCAAAGCCTTGAAAATTGCTTCAATCTTGTGGTGTTCGTTCTCGCCCTTTGCCTCAATGTGTAGCGTTAATCCTGCGCTGTATGCCAACGAGTGAAAAAAGTGTTTGAACATCTCCGTGGGAACATCTCCAATGCGTTCGCGCTTAAATTCTGCGTTCCATGCAAGGTAAGGTCGTCCACTGAAGTCGAGGGTTACCATAGCACTACTTTCGTCCATTGGCAAGCAAAATCCGTATCGGTTCATCCCTTTTTTATCGCCAATGGCAATTTTTAGAGCTTCGCCAAGTGTAATGGCCACGTCTTCCATTGAGTGGTGCTCATCAACCTCCAAATCGCCTTTACAATCAATGGTTAGGTTGATACCTGAGTGTTTTGCCAGTTGCTCTAGCATATGGTCGAGGAACTTTAGTCCTGAGTTGATGCTAGAATTGCCATTGCCATCAAAGTCAATATCGATACAAACCGATGTTTCATTGGTTTTGCGTGTAACACTGGCTGTTCTTTGTGGCTTAACAATTCGGTAAATATCCTCCCAGCATTTAGTGTTAGCCGTTGCATTGAAATTTGTGTTTTCGCCAAGGAATATCGACTTACAGCCAAGGTTTATAGCCAACTGAATATCGGTGGCTCTATCGCCAATAACCCACGAGTTTACAATGTCAAAATTGCCGTTCAGGTAATGCTCCAGCATTGCGATACCAGGCTTACGGGTGGGTTTGTTTTCGAAATCGAACGAGCGGTCTATAAGAATCTCGTCGAAAACAATTCCCTCGCCCTCAAGTGTTTGGATGATAAGATTCTGTGGTCCCCAAAAGGTTTCCTCGGGGAATGAGTTTGTTCCAAGCCCATCCTGATTGGTAACCATAACTAATCTATAATCAAGTTCCCTGCTTATTTTGCCAAGCCACGTAAACACACCTGGCATAAACTCAAGTTTGCTGTAACTATCAACCTGAAAGTCGTTCGGTTCCTTAATTATTGTTCCATCGCGGTCGATGAATAGTATCTTTTTCATTGTGTTTAGTTTAAATTTGCTAGTTGCTTTTTCTTCTTCACGAACAACAATCAACGAACAACTTTTTTAAAAATCTCAATTAACCGTTTATTCTCTACTTCACTTCCCACGGTAATCCTCAAGCATTCCTCACATCCAGGCTCTTTAGAGCGATTTCTTACCACAATACCGTTATCTAAAAGTTGATTGTAGATAAGGTCTGCATTGGTAGTTTTTACAAGTAGAAAGTTCGATTCCGACGGGTAAACCCTAACAACTGTGGGTAATTTGCTTAGTTCTTTGGCCAAATGCTCTCGTTTATCAATAAGATTTGCAATTTTCTCCTTTACAGTTTTATAGTTTTTTAGAGCATTATCCAGCACTGCTAACGAGGGTTTTCCAACGTTATAGGGAAATTTTACTTTGTTTAAAACATCAATAATTTCTGTTGATGCGAAAGCCAAGCCAAGTCGTGCACCAGCCAATCCCCATGCCTTAGAGAAGGTTTGTAGGATAACCAGATTTGGGAATTGATTAAGGTAGGGCAGAAGCGTTTTGTCTGTACAAAAGTCGATATAGGCTTCATCAACCACAACAATTCCATCGAACTCCTCAATAATTCTGATGATATCACTCAGATTCTGGGTGTTTCCTGTGGGATTATTCGGATTGCAGATAAAAACAACCTTTACATCGGAGGTTACCGAGGCTAAAAATTCATCAACATTAATGGCGAAATCACCATTAAGCCTATATTTCTTAACTTTTACATCGTTAATTGCTGCACAAACGCTGTACATTCCGTATGTTGGAGTGAATGTTGCAATAGCATCGGTTCTTGGGTTACAGAAACAACGAATTAGCAAATCAACAGCCTCGTCGCTTCCATTGCCAAGGAAAATCTGATTTTCGCTTACCTTTTTGATTTCGGCAATACGCTTTTTGATATCCATTTGCAGTGGGTCGGGGTAACGATTGTACTCCAAAGGAATGCATGGCAATACTTCAGGATTTTCGTTTGCATCGAGCAGTGTTAATCCTTGTGCATTGCACTCGCTCCTAGCCGATGAGTAAGGCGTTAGATTCGCAATGTTTGAACGAAATCTAATAGCTTTTTGAATTTTTTGCTGCGAGTTGCTATCAGCAATTCTAACATCCACGGCTCTAGCATGTGCTTCCAATCCCTCGGCTCTCGCCAGAGTTGTAATGGCGTTGCTTAATTCCGATAATCCATTCTTTGTTATTTCCTGATAGGTGATTGTTTTAAGGAATGAATTTACCGTAACACCGCTCCAATTCTTAGCAAAACCGCTAGTTGGTAAGGTGTGATTTGTTCCGCTTGAATAATCGCCTGCCGATTCGGGTGTGTATTGACCCATAAATACTGAGCCTGCATTGGTAACTGAATCGATGTACTTGCTAGCATTTTCCAATGATAGAATCAAGTGCTCAGGAGCATAGATATTGCTGATTTCGATGGCTCGTTCAATGCTATCAACAACAACGCTAATGCTGTTCTTCAAGCATTTCTCAGCAATTGATTTTCGAGGAAGTGTTTTAAGTTGATTCTCTACTTCGGAAATCAATTTATCAAGTAAACCTTCCGATGTTCCTATAACCACTACCTGACTATCGACTCCGTGTTCTGCCTGCGATAGCAAATCGGCAGCAACGAATGCTGGATTGGATGTTTCGTCGGCAATAACCAGCACTTCCGATGGTCCAGCAGGCATATCGATTGGAGTTCCTTGGGCTGATACCTGTACTTTGGCCTCGGTAACAAAGCGATTGCCCGGGCCGAATATCTTATCAACCTTGGGAATGCTTTCAGTACCATAGGCCATTGCTGCTATTGCTTGTGCTCCTCCCACTGTGAAAACTCTTGCCCTAATCAAATTACAGGCGTATAGTATTGCGGCATTAGGATTTGGAGGTGTACAAACTATCAACTCTTTGCATTCCGCTACAATTGCAGGAATACCAAGCATAAGTACTGTTGATATTAGAGGTGCTGTACCTCCAGGGATGTAAAGCCCAACACGTTCTAATGGCCTGTATTTAAGTATACATTTCACGCCGGGTTGAGTTTCCAATTCAATATCGGCTGGTAGTTCTGCTCTGTGGAATTTCTCAATATTTTTAAAGGATTGTCTTATGGCTTGTTTTAAGCCATCCGAAACTATTTCCGACGATTGCTCAAGTTCTTCCTTTGCAATTTCGAATTTGGAGATTGAGCATCCATCCAACTTCTCCGAAAGTTGCTTTAGTGCGTCATCACCATTCTGCTTAACAAATCTCAAAATCTCCGAAACCTGCTCTTTGATTTCAGAGTTATCCTCAAAGGGACGTTTGAGTAACTTGCTGTAGTCGTTGTTATTATTGTCTATGTATTTTTTCATGCTTTTGTTGTGTTGTGACACCATCCTTCTAAACCACCATCTTCTCAATAGGTATAACCAGAATTCCTTCGGCTCCGGCCTGTTTTAGTTTTCCGATAACCTCCCAGAAATCGTCCTCGTTAACCACAGAGTGTAAAGAGCACCAGCCTTCCATTGCAAGTGGAAGAATAGTAGGGCTTTTCATGCCTGGAATTAGACTGATAATTTCATCGAGTTTATTCTGTGGAGCGTTAAGCAGAATGTACTTATTCCTACGTGCCTTATTTACGGATTCAATTCTGAATACCAACTTGTTAATCAGTTCCCGTTTGGCTTCATTTAGGCTGTTGTTGGAAATAAGAACAGCCTCGCTTTGCATTATCACATCAACCTCCTTTAGGTTATTGCTTAGCAAAGTCCCGCCGCTACTCACAATCTCAAAAATTGCATCGGCCATACCAATCCCAGGAGTAATTTCCACCGAGCCGCTAATGGTGTGTATTTCGGCGTTAATGGAGTTGGTCTTAAGGAAATCGTTTAGAATAGTGGGGTAGGAGGTCGCAATTCTTTTTCCTTGTAGGTAGTTTTTCCCTGTGTACTCCTCTGAGCGAGGTATCGCAACAGATAGTTTACATTTTGAGAAACCAAGTTTCTTCACAACTTCAACGGGTTGCTTTTTCTCTAAAACCTCGTTCAATCCTAGTATGCCAATATCGGCAACACCATCGGCAACGTACTGTGGAATATCATCGTCGCGGAGTAAAAGGATTTCCAAAGGAAAGCCTTCGGCTAATGCTTTTAGATGATTATTGCCATTGCTTACCTTTATTCCACATAGTTTTAGTAGTTCAATTGTGCCTTCGCTTAGGCGACCACTCTTTTGAATGGCCAACGTTAATTTCTGATTCATAATGTTTGGATTTTAAAAGATACAAAAAAGCACAAGGGGTCTGCTTTCGAACAGCAGACCCCTTGGCGGGTTATTGGTATTTTACAACTATGCTTACTCTATACTATACCAAATGAGAATCTACCATTCTGTGATGTGAATGGTGATGATGATGAAGTGCGGTATAGTTTTTTGCGGTCATTTTTCGCTTTTTGTTCCGATGCAAAAGTAAATCTTTTTTAATAAATCACAAATTGAACAAAATAATTCACCCTTTTGTCGGGCGAAATGCTAAATAGCCACGACGATATATCCTCAAACGATGTTACCTGGTCGCCCTCGTGATTTATGGAGTAGCCTATATAAGGTATTTTTTCCTTGGTAAACACAAAAAGTAACTTGTTCTTTTCAGGGTCTTTTGCTGATTTTTCTAATACGTAGCCGTCGAGTAGATTACTTAGCGGGAAAACCTTTTTTTCTTCTGCCTTAAACTTAATTGATTTTTCGAACTCGTTTGGGAATATAAGC
>CAZTVB010000178.1:0-6187 GCA_964616315.1 uncultured Rikenellaceae bacterium | reverse complement strand
TATATAGATAATTACCCTGTTTATAACGTAAAAAATTGAACATTAAGGGATTGTAAATAAATCGTTAAACCAAAGGTTTACCGAATCGTTTTATAATCTCCAATGTAATTGGTAGTTATATTTATGTATTTGATAATTAAGTTATTGAGAAAAAGGTGATTTACTTAACCTTTTCTTCGATGTATTTGGTTCGGCTTAGGTCAATTATTGAGAAATTAACATACCGTTTAGGGTTGTTTTTCATATCCTTTATTAGTAAGTCAAGACCCCTTGATGCACTTTCGAGGTTGTTGTAAAGCGTATCGTTGTTAACCAAATTGCCCAGAGTTCCTTCACCCGAGTTGATTTTAAGCAGAATGGAGTTCAAATCTTTCATTGAGGCATCTAGTTTGGCCATTGTTTGTACTATGTTAACTTTTGCCAAAGAATCGCTTACCGATGAAAAATTCTTGATAATATTGCTTAACTCTTTGTTGTTTTTCTTAAGGTTACTGCTGATAGATTCTACATTGTTAAAAATATTACGGAGCGAACCGTTGGGGTTGTTCAGCATTGTATCAATGGCTGCAGTGCTTCTATTTACATTATAAAGGGTTTTATTCAGATTTTCAATTCCTTGGGAAAGTTGATCTCTATTTTTCTCGTTAAATACTTCGGTGAATACTTTAAGCGAGTTTTCAATTTCAACCATCAGGCTTTCGGCCTTTTCCTTAACAGGAATCATTTGACTACTTAGTTGATGTATAAGTCCAATCTCAATGGCAGTAGGAAGTGTGTCTCCGGGCTGATAGTATTCAGTGTCAGGACTAACCTCTAATTTTATAGCCTTTCCGCCCATAATGTCAGCGCTAATTAGTTTGGCAACTGTTTTGCGGGGTATTTCGTACTTTTTACCTATAAGTAGAGTTACAAGGAACTTTCCGGAACTAACGTCTTTAAATTCAATGTTTTTTACTAGTCCAACTTTAAATCCATTAATTAGCACATCGTTGGTGTTTTCTAATCCGTCGATAGAGGTAAAAACCGCATAGTATACATTATTTGAACTAAATATATTTTTCCCTTTCAGAAAGTTTATGCCCCAAAACATTGCAAATAGGCATAAGGCTGCAAAAATTCCAATTTTGGTTTCTTTTGTTATTTTGATGTTCATTTTGTTCAAGTATTTTATTGGACCTGATTATTTGTGGTTTCTTTAATTGCAACATCAATAGGTATGGGATTGCCATTTTTTAGTGCAATTATAAATGCATCGGGATAGATTTTTTTAATTTCTTGGCAATACGCTAAAATATCGTTATAAGAACTGGTGTTCCCTGCACAATACTTGTAAACCCCATTGGCCTCTATCTCATATATATCTTTTAGATTGCTAAAGTGGTTCGAATCGGAGGTTAACTTCTTAGAGGATACCAAAAATTGAACTTTAAAAGAAACAGAAGAGGATGATTTTTGGTTATCCCAGCTAGTATTGATCTGTGTAGGTTCTTTATTAACGCTATTCTGAAGTGTATGTTTAAATTGATTTTTTGCTGCAATATCATTTCTTTCGTCAATATTTCTTTTATACTCTTTAAATGCTCTGAAAATTGATGAAGAAATATGCTCTTGGCCTTCAGCGGAGTTAAGGTAAAGTTCTTCCTTAGGATGGCTTAAGTAGCCTACTTCAACAAGTACGCTGGGCATTGATGTTTTCCATAGTACAAGAAATCCTGCTTGTCTAACTCCTCTATCTTTTCTGTTAGCTCTTTCTCTAAAATCGGTTTGAATAAGGTTGGCAAAGTTTAGGCTTTGGTCAAGGTGGGCATTTTGTAGCATCGAAAAAATGATAAAAGATTCAGATGAATTGGGATCGTAGCCTTCGTACTTTGTTGAATAATCATCCTCGTATGTAATAACAGCATTTTCACGCATAGCAACATCAAGGTTATCGTTGGAGCGGTGTAGCCCCATCACGTAGGTTTCTGTTCCTATAGGAGAATTCCTTTCAGTTGCATTACAATGTATAGAAATAAAAAGGTCTGCTCCAGCGTCATTTGCAATTTTACTTCGTTCATCTAATGGTATAAAAGTATCATCCTTGCGGGTATAAATAATTTTAATGCTCGGAAAGTTCTTCTCAATATAAGAACCTAGTTTTAGCGCAATTTTAAGTGTGATGTCTTTTTCCTTACTACTTCGTCCAACAGTGCCAGGGTCTTTGCCTCCATGGCCAGCATCAACCACAATTTTTCTAATATCATAACTCTCTGAACTCTGGCAAAAACTCAGATTGCTTTCAAACATCAGCAATAAAACCAAAAAAGCGTTAATTTTTGAAAAAAATGTTATAGTAATTGGCATCTTCATCCTAAACTTTTTGAAATTTTTAAGTAGTTTTGGGCTCAATTTCGATTACAAAAATACGACTAAAATTGCATTTCAGATTACTATTTTTTCTTATAATTATTAACCACGCTGTAGGTTTTGCTAACAGTGGGGTGTTTTTATCCTCAATAATCAAACCAACTTATCAACTAGCTGATACCGTTAATACTAAGGATACGGTTCAAAACAAAACAAAAGAACCCCCAATAGATAATCCCATTTTCACCAACGCCGAAGATTCCATAATTTATTCCATTGATGGAAAAACAGCATTTTTGTATGGTAATGCTATCGTAACATATCAGAATCTTGAGTTAAAAGCAAACTACATTGAGTTTGATATGGAGAAGAAGGAGGTATTTGCAAGGGGTACACCAGATAGCACAGGAAAAATTGTTGGAAGGCCGGTTTTTAAGGAGGGAAGCCAGAATTTTGAGATGGATAGTATTCATTATAATTTTGATTCTAAGCGAGCCAAAATCACTGGGGTAGTTACCGAGCAGTCTGGAGGGTATATGCATAGTGAGGTAACTAAGAAAATGGAGAATGATGTTGTGAATATGATGCACGGGAAGTATACAACGTGCGATGCTCCTCACCCTCATTTCTACTTGGCAATAACCAAAGGCAAAATGATTCCTGATAAAAAAATTATTTCTGGCCCAGCGTATTTGGTTATAGAGGATGTTCCTTTTCCGTTAATTATTCCATTTGGTTTTTTCCCTAATACCCGAAAACGTGCTGCTGGGCTATTATTGCCAGAGTATGGAGAAGAAAACAACAGAGGCTTATTCCTAAGAGGAGGGGGATTCTATTTCGGAATGGGTGATTATATGGATGAAAAGATTACAGGTGATTTCTACTCTAAAGGATCGTGGGGATTAAGGAGTCAAACGAACTATAGGTTAAGGTATAAGTTTTCTGGAAGTTTGAATATTGAGACCTCGTCAATTGTTACTAGTGAGAGAGATTTACCCGACTATGCTAAAACAAACTCATACTGGATTCGATGGAACCATACTCAAGATCAAAAGGCTCATCCTAATTCAACCTTCCAGGCGAGTGTGAATTTTGGTTCATCTAACCATAACCGTTATAATGCAACAAGTTTAAATACCGCCCTGTCAAATCAATTTAACTCAAGTATCTCTTACTCTAAGGTTTGGCCAGGAACGCCGTTTAGTTTAAGCACATCGTTAAACCATTCTCAGAATAACCGGGATTCTATTGTAAATTTAGGCTTTCCAAAAGTTTCGTTTAATATGACAAGAATTTATCCGTTTAAACGAAAGAATGCGGTGGGTTCGGGTGCTTGGTACGAAAAGATTGGGTTAAGTTTAAGGACTGAACTTGATAATAGGGTTTCTGTAAAAGAGTATAACTTGTTTAAGCCGTCTGTACTGGATAGTATGCAGAATGGTATGAAGCACGATATTCCAGTTTCAACATCATTTAACCTTTTAAAATATGTAACGGTTAGCCCTGGAGTGAATTATTCAGAATATTGGTACTTAAGTACTATAAGAAAGGAGTGGGATGCTGATTTAAAAAAAGTGGTTGTTGACACCGTTAGAGGTTTTGAGCGTGGTTACCAGTATGGAACCTCAGTATCTATGAGTTCAAAGGTATATGGTACTTTCCAATTTAGCAAAACATCAAAGGTGCAGGCCATTAGGCATGTTATCTCTCCTTCGGTTTCATTAAGCTATCGTCCGGATTTTTCTGACCCTCGCTATGGATTTTACAAGCAGGTGCAAAAGGATACCTCTGGTAATTTTGAAAAATACTCAATTTTTAGTCAGGGAGTCTATGGAGGGCCACAAGGAGGAAGATCTGGATCTATTAATTTCTCTCTAAACAATATTCTGGAAATGAAAGTCTTATCTCCAAAGGATACGGCAAATCCAGTTAGCAAAATCAAAATATTGGAGGGTTTAAGTTTTAATACATCCTATAATTTATTGGCCGACTCACTTAATTGGGCACCAATAACCGTGAGCGGAAGAACAAGTTTGTTCGATAAAGTAAATATTAACTTTGCTGGAGCATTCGATTTGTACACCCTTGATCTTAGTGGGAATAGGTCTAATACCTACGAGTACAATAAATCTGGAAGATTTGCTCGCTTCACAGGTGGAAGTGTTGGTTTAGATTTTTCGCTTAATAGTTCAAAATCGGGTAGTGGTTCGTCAGGAATGGGTAATGAGGTAACCCCTCCCGGAATGCCTTTAGGTACATCGCCCGATGGTTCTAATTTCGGGGAGTCCATGGGAACTCAGTATGGTATGAATTATGTGGATTTTAATGTGCCTTGGAATTTGAGGTTTAGCTATAATCTTACTTATTCTAAACCAAAGTATGAATCGAGTGTAGTTCAGACATTAAGTTTTTCTGGCGACATAAGTTTAACCCCGAAGTGGAAAATAGGGTTTAGTTCTGGGTACGACTTTAAAAATAAGCAGTTAACAACCACATCTATTAACTTTTACAGAGATCTCCATTGCTGGGATATGCGTATGACAGTGATTCCTTTAGGTTTCTATAAGAGTTTTAGTTTCCAGATTAATGTTAAATCAGCTATTCTTCAGGATTTAAAATATACCAAGAGAGATCATTACCTTGATAACCTTTAATGAATAAATCGTTAAGATATGAAAAAAATTATAAACACAGAACATGCGCCAAAGGCTGTTGGGCCTTATAGCCAAGCCGTTGAGGTTAACGGATTAGTATTCATTTCTGGTCAAATTCCAATAAACCCTCAAACTAGTAGTATTATTGATGGTGGAATTAAGGAGCAGACTGAGCAAGTACTTAAGAATATTGGAGCAATTCTTAATGAAGCAGGATTGAACTATTCCAATGTTGTAAAATCAACTTGCCTTTTAAGCAGTATGGATAATTTTGCAGCAATGAACGAGGTTTATGCTAAATATTTTACCTCCGAAATGCCTGCCCGAGCAGCTTACGGTGTGGTAAAATTACCATTGGGTGTTTTGGTTGAGATAGAATGTATTGCCGCCAGATAATAAAAAAACCCGCTTATGCGGGTTTTTTTATTAGTTAATATATATTTCTTATTCAGAAATAACCTCGAATTCAATGGCGACTTTAACCTCACGGTGAAGTTTAATTTCCGCAGTGTAAGTTCCAACTTCCTTAATTTGCTCTTCTTTAAGGCTGATAACCTTACGGTCAATATCAAAACCTTTTTCGGATAATGCCTCAGCAATTTGGATTGTGTTAACAGAACCAAAGATTTTGCCTGTAGAGCTGGTTTTTGCGCCAATGGTAAGCTTAAGACCTTCCATTTTTTTAGCAACTAATTCAGCATCTGCTTTTATTTTAGCTTCTTTATGAGCACGTTGCTTAGTGTTCTCAGCTAAAATTTTCTTAGATGATTCAGTTGCGGTAATGGCCATTCCGTTAGGAATTAAGTAATTGCGAGCATAGCCATTCTTTACTTTTACTATTTCGTCCTTATTACCAAGGTTCGATACGTCTTGTAACAGAATAATTTCCATCTGATTTTCCTCCTACCTTAAAATTATTTCAATAGATCGGTTACAAATGGCAGTATGGCAATATGACGTGCCCTTTTAACTGCTGTAGCGACCTTCCTCTGGTACTTTAATGATGTTCCAGTGATACGACGAGGAAGAATTTTACCTTGTTCGTTTAGGAACTTTTTCAAGAACTCAGGATCTTTGTAATCGATATACTTAATCTTGTTTTTCTTGAAGCGGCAGTACTTTTTCTTTTTAATCTCAACTGTGGGGGGGGTGAGATATCTAATTTCTGATTGATTTGTACTCATGAC
>CAZTVB010000177.1:0-6203 GCA_964616315.1 uncultured Rikenellaceae bacterium | reverse complement strand
ATAGTTATCCATATGATGAGGAGTATATAACATACACAAGACACCTTCCCTCTTCTACAATTACAATTGATGATATTAATAACGACGGAAAATCTGACATTCTCTTTATTAAAAAATTAAATGTTAACGAGTACCAAATGCTCGTTGCGACAAGAATAGGAATGACTTTTGAATCGATAGATGTACCAAATATTGATGATAATCAGTATAGTTATGGAAATTCATATGCTAAAGTCCTTTACCCTATCGATTTGGATGGCGATGGAAAAAAAGAAATTATTTACGGAAGCTTTAGGTATAAAATTGTGAATAACAGTCCAACTTTTCAGCCCTTTAAAAAGATTTCTTTCAACAGCAATTTTGATAATGGACTATATGTGAATACTATTAACAATGGCATGGGTAGTGAAACTACACTTACTTATAGCAAATTTAAAGATTACAGATTTATAAGCGCGACATTTCCTGTAATGCCATTACATGGTCCAATTAAAGTATTAGGAAACTTGAAGACAGAGGCAGCATCAATAGTTCTTAGCAATATAAACTACACCTATGCCGATGCTTTTATGCACCTTCAGGGGTTAGGTTTTCTAGGGTTTAAAAGATTTGAGACAAACGATGATGTTTCCAAGCAAAAAGTAATTACTCTTTTTAACCACACTTTAGATAACACTCACCCTGAAATATTCTCTCCTTGGGTTGAACATTTAGAGGTGACAATGAATGGACAACCCGTTTCTACAAGGGTTAATACCATGAGAACTATAGGAGGAGACCTTACTAAAAAGTGGTTTATGCCTGTTTTAAAATCTTCCTCGCAAACAGATCTATTAACTAATATCACTACTAATATTTCCAATTCTATTTACGATGACAATTTAGGTAGGTTACTTAAGCAAGAGAAATCATTTTTAAATAGCGATTGGAAAACAACTACTTCTTATACTTACGATGCTGTTTCCGCAAACACGAGTAGGCCGATGAGTATAACTACGTTAACTACCAATTCGATTGGATCGACCGAGCATGTTTTAACCCATACTTATGACACAAGTAACCTTTTTCGAACAAAAACCAAAACAGAAAAAAATGATGGAGAGATAGTTAGTGTGCTTACATTTAATACGTATGATGATTATGGAAATGTTACCAGTGCAACAATGGTAGGGGCACAAGGTCAAGGCAGTAGAGTTAATACAAGCTCTTATGACCCTCGTGGAAGATATTCAACTTCTTTAACTGATTTTAGTGGTAATACTATTAGCAACACATACCGTTACTCAGATGGAGCATTATTAAAAGAAATAAACCCCCAAGGGCTTATAACTACATATAGTTATCCCTTGAGTGGTGAAACTTTAATTTCTAGTACGAGTTTACCCGACGGTAAAATTGTGACAAAAAAGTTGGAGTGGATTAATGGAAAAACGGGGTATAAAACTATTGAAACTATTTCTAATGGGAATACTGTAGTTTTAGAGTATAATCTTGCTGGACAAAAGATTAATGAAACTAAAAAGGGATTTAAGGGAGCAATATATTCTTCTGTTTTTACTTACAATAATAAAGGTTTAGTTGAAAGTGAAACAAAGTCAGGTATTATGAATCCAACATTATACGAGTATGATGATTATGGTAGAATTGAAAACATATCTGGTCATAACAGTTTATCTGTAAGTTATTTATATGTAAATAATACAATACAAATTAAAAACACAATTGATGGTATTGAAACCATTGAAACAAAATATTTTGATGCTGTTGGGAATGTTTTAAAAGTTACAGGTACAAACGGAACCGTTGATTATAAATACTTTGCATCGGGGAAACTAAAGGAATCAGTTGCAGATGGAATAGCTTCAACAATGACCTACGATGTTAGTGGAAACCAACTTTCATTAAACGATCCCGCAGCAGGTAACGTAAGTTGTCAGTATAATGAATTTAATGAACTAACTAGCCAAACGGACGCCAAAGGAATTACAACAGTATTTGTATACCAAAATGGTCGAATGATATCCAAATCGAGCCCTGATTTAAATATTACATATCAGTATTACGAAGAAGCAAATAAAAAAGGGCTTTTAAAGAGTGCAACTCGCAATGGAATTACTGAAACTTACGACTATGATAATCTAGGCCGTCCTAATTTAAAAAAGGTATCGGGTAATGGTATGGATTTTTCAACTAGTTACTCTTACAATACTGCTGGACAACTATTGCTTGTTGCTTACCCTACTGGACTTACATTAAAATACGTATACGATGGTTTTGGTAACCTAGAAAAGATATTTGAATCTTCCAATCTTACAACCCCTATTTGGCAAGGTGTAAGCAAGAATGAACGTGATGCATGGACCGAATTTAAACTTGGCAATGGGTTAACAACACGCAACGAGTATAATAGCGATACTTACATGCTTAGTGCGATCAAGACAGGAACTAGCACAAACCCAATATCAGTACAAAATCTTGGTTTTACATTTAACAAACGAGGACAGCTAAAAGTTAGAACCGATGGTTCAACTCTTGAAGAGAAGTTTACATACTACGACCCAAAGAATATGCTTAGACGATCAACAGTAACTGGGCAACCGTATGTTGAAACAGTTTATCAATCTAATGGAAATATAAGTTCCAGTACTTTAGCGGGTAATTACAATTATAATGTACCCGGTAATCCTTACGCTGTGAGTGGGGTATCTGGGGTAGAGATACTGGGCAACATGCAAGGTTTTGAGACTAATTCTACATACAACTCCAATAACCATATTTCCACGATCGACAATGGTAGGTATAAGAATGAGTTTACCTATGGACCTTCGGGAAGCCGATTTATTGTTGACTATTACGAGAATAATATAAAGACCAAATCGAAGATATTTGTGGAAGATTGTGAGTATACTCTCGATGCTGGGGGAAACATTATTAAATCGATTACAATAATTAAAGCACCAACGGGAGTATGTGCAGTATACGAAAAGTCAGCTTCAACAGGAGGCAAATTATATTACGTACATACCGATTATCTTGGCTCTTGGCTTGCAATTACAAATCAATTCAGAACAGTTGAAAACCGTTACAGCTACGATGCATGGGGGCGTCCCCGTAGTCCACAAACCTGGATTCCTTCTGTAGTAAACCCGACTGATGCCCCAGGTAGTTTTGCCAACATGCAACCACGTTTCGACAGAGGATATACTGGCCACGAACACATGTGTGGTTTTGGGTTAATAAATATGAATGGTAGGGTTTACGACCCCTACCTACAGCGATTTTTAAGCCCCGATCCCTATGTGCAATCGCCTTTAAATGCGCAGAATTATAATCGATACAGTTACTGCTTGAATAATCCGTTGATGTATACAGACCCAAGTGGAGAATTCATAGAAACTGCATTATTTGTTATTGGTGCAGCAATAATAAAAGGAATTTTTAATGCAACGACTGCTAAGGGAAATAGCAACTGGAATTGGAAAGCATTTTGGGTAGGTTGTTACGAAGGTGCAATAACTGCATATGCATTATGTTCAAGTAGTGGAATGTCGTTCTTTAACCCATATTTACCTTCTTATCAATTTGACATTGGACCTGTTGAGGCATGTATAGGGGTAGGATTACTTTTTGGAACCGATTGCTTAGGTGCAGGTATATTTGTAAGCGCAAATTACAAAATTGATATAGGTGATGGTTTTTATATCAACTTGGGTGTTGATGGAGGACTTACTTCCTTTGGAAAAACAACTGGTACGAATATGTCATCATTTGAAGGAAGATATGGTTATGGTGTAACTGCTGGACATACTGACTTTGCTTTGGGAGTATATTCTTCAGGTTTTCATACTGATGATGGTAAATCGCAACGAGTAGCGGGATTTGATTTTAGAAGTGGGCATTTTTCTGCAAGATATGAGAATGACGGAGCTCCGTTTACAGATTTATTTGGCAAGTTGGTGAATGACGGTGAAGACCGATACCGTACGGCAGCTGTTCAATTAGCATGGATGGATGTGAATGTTCGAATGAATCTTTATACTGGTAGGGCTAAAAGCGCAACAATGGTAAGTGAAAAAAGTTCAAAATACACTGAGGGTTATTATATTGGAGGTGATGTAGATGATTATAGGCTAGGAGCATTATCTTTGGGAGTTGGTGGTTATCAAATAGGTTTCAACTCCGAGATGGTTAGGCATATATTTCAGAATAAGTTTGCTCATACAATTATAAGCGCACAACCTTCTTTTAAAGTATTAGAAAATCCAACCCGATTCTATTTTTACAAGGGAAAGAATAGCAATTATACACTATGGCAATGAAAATATTTATTCACACTACTTTACTGCTGACCTTGCTGTTTAGTAACAATTGCAGTTCTACAAAATACCCTATAGTTCCAAGTGAACTTACTTATAGGGGGAAGTTTGACAACAATAAACAATTTAGGTTGGATGGTATCTACTTTCTCCTATGTGAAAAAAAGTATGTTAGTTTAAAATACTTTTTTCAGGATGGGACTTATTTTGCTGTAGGGATTGATAGTTTAAACTTGAGTAGAAATGAATGTAGACCAATTGTAAGTGGAACAGGAGAAATTCCATATTATTGGGGCTACTTTATAGTTACAGGCGATACTATAAAGGTTCAAGCATTCGATCCCACATCAAGACAGCGATACAGTAAATTTAGGGTAGAAGAAAAGTGGGCAATAATAGAAAATGATACTACCATACGTTTTTTTAAAAAGATTTCGCCTGAGCACGAAGTGATAGCGATGGATGAAACTTATCATTTTAAGCAGTGTTCTAATAAGCCCGACTCCACTAACATTCTGATGGAATACTTCAAGTGATATTTATCTGATTGAATGCAGTTTATACATAGGTAAATTCAAGTTGCAAATGCAACTTGAATTCACCATTTAAAATACGTCAACCCCATTTATCTTTGCATCAATTAAAAACCATTAGGTTGATGAGAAAACTATTACCAGCATTTTTACTAGCAATATTTTTAATTCTTTCATTCTCAGCAAAGCCTCAAACGGTTTCTTTTGGCTATCAAATGGGAGTAAGAAATTTTACGATGGATAATTTAAAGAAAATAAATGGCTACATACAGGAAGAATTGCCATTCGACTCTAAGGTTGTTTCCAATTTCCCTCCTTACATGTTCTTTAGGCCAATGATTCAATACGAATTTAAAGGTGTTTCTTTAGGTTTAATGTTATCCTTTCAGTCTACAGGTTCACGCCTTTCGGCTAAAGACTTTTCGGCCGATTACCATTTCGATTTTAAAATAAGGTCGATTCAGTACGGATTAATTTTAGAAAAGAAATTTTATAGTAATGAAAAAATTGATTTATCTTTTTCAGGCTCCCTTGGTCCAATTTCTACTACTCTTGTTGTTAATGAGTCTTTTATTGTAAATGACACTCAAATTACCGATGAGCTCAATACTTTCTTTGCTGATAATTGGTTTTTTGAGTGTGGTGCAGTTTTTACTTATAAAGTATCGCGATGGATTTACCTGTCTCCAAGGGTAAATTATCAGTTTTTACTTGGCAGCCAGTATTTAGCAACCAAGAAAAATGATGCTTTTTTGCAGGCAGCTTACTCCCAAAAACCAGTTGTTCCAGAATGGAATGGATTTCTTTTTGGGTTATCAATTAATCTAAGGGTAAATCATTAGTAATTAACAATAGCACTACAAGTATTAAATATATTTATCAACTTTCTGTAATAATGAATACAAAAATAGTAACCATATTGCTTTTAGCATTAATAGTAATAAAGTTTACGGTATCGTGCGAGTACGACCCAATGGGGGCATACGAAAGAGATGTAAACGTTGATGCCCAACCGCCAACAATTTATGTACACGAGTTAAACTTAGAGGAGGATACTGTTTATTTGTTTGAAAATAAGACCATCAACTTTAGTTTTACCAGCAGCGACCAAGATATTGTTGCTATACGTTTTCTTTTAAATAACATGGAAAAAGAGGTTATTTATTCAAATAGTGGCACTTTTACTATTCAGTATGCCGAGGTTAACCATGGTATTAACAAACTAGATCTTCAGGTTATCACAAAAACCGGAACTGGAAGTATAGCTGAAATTTTGGGTCTCGAAGCCTTTGCGTTGCTAAAATCGTGGGTTTTAAATGTCGATAAAAACTATGCTACAAGCATGAGTAAAACC
>CAZTVB010000176.1:0-6203 GCA_964616315.1 uncultured Rikenellaceae bacterium | reverse complement strand
ATTCTTTATATTACTATTGCCAGTAGGAATAATGCATTAAAAAGTGCAACTGAGCTTAGTAAAAGTAAAGCAAATGAAGCTAATGTAATAGTTAGAAACTACTTAGAAAAACCTATAGAAACAACATTAAACCTAAAGAATAGCTTTTTTACTTTAAGAGGAGCCGGGGTTAAAAACCGAACAATCTATCAAAATCTTCTAAAGGAAGCTTTAGTATCAAACACCAATTACCTTGCTACTTGGTCGATGTGGGAGCATAATATGCTTGATGGTTCAGACGATTCATACAAATCTGTTTACCCTTATGATGTTAGTGGCCGTTTCAATTTTACATACTATAAAGACAAGGGTAAGGTTGTTATTGAACCCGGAAAAGATTCAATGTATGATGAGGATTACTATACGATTCCTGCGAACAACCGTGTTGAAACCATTATGGAACCTTATTTTTATTCCTATACGGGTAACGAATCAGACAACTTTTTCGAAACTAGTTTTGTTTATCCTGTAATTGAAAACGAAAAGGTAATTGGTGCTATTGGAATTGATATCGACTTAAAGGAACTCTCCGAAACATTAAAGAATATTAAGTTGTATGGTACAGGTTTTGGTTTTTTGGTTTCAAACGAGGGCTTGGTTGCCGCATATCCAGATAGCAAAAATATCAACAAAAATGTCAATGAGATAGTTAAGTCAGGAAGTATAGATATCAATAAGATTATTGCCAATGGAGAAACAAAGAACTTTGAGTTTCAGGATGCTTACGGAATTAATCAATTTGCATTTGTAACTCCTGTAAACATTGGAAAATCGCCTAAGCCTTGGTCTCTTGTTGTTCTTATACCACGAAATGAGGTATTGGCTGAGAGCACTAGTTTAATGTTTCAGATTATGCTGGTAGGGTTAATTGGTTTAATTATTCTAACTATTATAATATACCTTCAAGCTAATCAGATAATTAAACCAATATTTGGGGCGGTAAATGTTGCCAACACCATTGCTCAAGGAAACCTAACATCAGATGTTGAAGTTGATAGAAGCGACGAGATAGGTACACTTCAAGGAGCGCTCAAATCAATGCAGGATAGGCTTACCTCAATGGTTTACGAATTTCAGAATACAAGTTCGAATATTGCCGATACTAGCTCACAGCTTAATGCAACCGCACAACAGATTTCATCAGGTGCTTCAGAATTGGCCTCATCAACCGAAGAACTATCATCAACAATGGAAGAAATGGTTTCCAATATTGAGCAGAGTTCTCAAAACTCACTAGAGGTAGAAAAAATTGCATCGCAAGTGGCCGATGATGCAACAAAGGTTAAGGATGCATCGGAGGAGAGTATGACTTCTATCAAAAATATTGCGGAAAAAATACAGATTATTAATGATATTGCCTTCCAAACAAATCTACTTGCACTAAACGCTGCTGTAGAGGCTGCCCGTGCAGGTGAACATGGTAAAGGCTTTGCGGTCGTTGCCGCCGAAGTGCGTCGCCTTGCAGAGCGAAGCCGCGATGCTGCTGAGGAAATCAATCAACTTTCCACAGCAAGCGTTAACATCACCGATAAAGCTACTAGTTTACTAAATGTCATTATTCCCAAAATTCAGAAAACTAGCGAGTTAATTCTAGAAATTTCACACTCGAACAAGGAGCAACGCGATGGTTCTGAACAGGTAAACCTTACTACTCAACAACTCAATACCATTACACAGCAAAATGCTTCGGTATCGGAAGAGATGGCTTCAAGTGCAGAAGAAATGGCTTCACAAGCAGAGCTATTGCTTGAAATAGCAAGTAGTTTCAAAACAAAGTCGAAGGGTATAAACGAGCATAACCAAAATTCTCCTAGTTTTAAAAAGACTGCTAAACGAAGTGCTGAAGCAATTAACAAAGTAAAAGAAGATGTATTAATTACAGATGATAAAAAGATAAAACCCAAGAAAGAGAGTTCTCCTAGTAAAACAAAACCTACAGCTAAACCTCCACAAAAGGGATTTGACCTAAAGTTGAAACCAGATACAGACGATAATTACGAAAAGTTTTAACCTAGTAATAAACTAAGAGCCGCAAAATGCGGCTCTTTTTATGGTTTCATCATTCCGTATTCCGATAGCATCATATCTAAATTCTCAAACTTTTTCCGATAGTCTGAGAGTGATGCATTGATTATACTGTGCGCTTCCTTGGCGCTGTAAATATGGGTAATTTCACAATCGCGGTAAGTACCAGGTAAATCTTTGTAGGTTAAGAAGTAGTGCTTTAGACGAGTAACTACTTGCTCAGGGCATTCTGAAATATCCTTATAATGGCCATAAACTGCATCATCCTTGAGAACTGCAATAATCTTATCGTCAGCCTGATTCCCATCAATCATCCTAAATCCACCTATTGGTATCGCTTGCACAAGTATATTGCCATGCGAAATAGTTTTCTCTGTAAGTACGCAGATATCAAGAGGATCGCCATCACCCATTAAATCTGTTTTTCCGGTTGCTTCGCTGGCGAGCTGAGCAACTTTATTGTCACAAAGAGTTTGTGGAATAAATCCGTACAGAGCAGGAAGAACATTTGAGTATTTCTGAGGACGATCAATCTTAAGGTAGCCCGAAACTTTATCAACCTCATATTTAACGGTATCGGTTGTAACCATTTCAATAAAGCAGGTTAATATATCTGGAGAATGCGGCCCTACATCAACCCCGTGCCAAGGATGCGATTTATACCTAAGTCCCATTAGCCTTCCAATGGGGTCCATAATTCTGTTTGCCATAATGTTATTAGCTATAATTTAAATGAACGTGACTAAAAATTAGCCCGCAAAAGTAATAATTTTTCAGAAGTACAATAACAATTACAGCACGTTAACTTCCATTTCTAATTTTACGGAGAAGGTTTGCTCCACGGATTTTTGAATGGATTGTGCAAAATTCAATATCTCCTCCCCTGTTGCATTGCCATAATTCACAATAACTAACGCTTGATTAGCGTGAATGCCGCAATTTCCAACTTGTTTACCTTTCCATCCGCACTGCTCAATTAGCCACCCTGCGGGGATTTTGACAAAACTTTCGGAAACTGGGTACGAAGGAACATTTGGATATTTCAACTTTATAGCATTGAACTGCGATATCTCAACAATTGGATTTTTAAAGAAACTACCAGCATTTCCAATAATATTAGGGTCGGGTAATTTTGCTGTACGAATGTTAATAACCGCCTGTCTAACCGTTCTTAAAGTTCTTTCTCCTAACCTACTAAGTTCATCATCAAGATTTCCATAATTAGTTTGCAGAACCGCATTTTTGCTAAGTTTAAACCAAACATAGGTTACAACAAACTTACCTTTTAGCTCTTGTTTAAATACACTATCGCGGTAATCGAACCGGCATTCGGAGTTATTCAACTCAACTACTTTTCTACTATCAATTTGAATTCCTTCAACTTTCACAATGGTATCCTTTGCCTCCACTCCATAAGCCCCAATATTTTGAATTGGTGCAGCACCCACATTTCCGGGTATATTCGATAAATTCTCAACACCACCAAGTCCACGTTCAACGCAATATTCCACAAAAGTATCCCAGTTAACACCTGCACCAGCACGTAGGATTACATCCTCGGGCATATCTTCCATCAATGTAATTCCCTGTATTGCTGGGTTAATAATAACTCCATCAAAATTCTTGGTGAGTAGAATATTGCTTCCTCCTCCTAGTATATAGATAGGAACTTTATTGTACGATGCAAAGTTAATTGCATAAAGAACCTTCTCTACAGTATTGGCCTTTGCATAGTAGTTCGTAGATACGTCAATCCCAAATGTATTGTGACGCTTGAGCGATATGTTTTTCTTAATTACAAACATTAGTATGGATTTACTCAACAAATATAAGCATTTAGTGTTTATATTAGCACAAATTTGTTTTGTATGAAAAGAACTATTAGAATTTACGCTAATTCCGACCTTGTAACCGACCAGAGAGTTCATAGAACAGCTAATTCCTTATTGAATCAAGGCTACAACGTTGTTGTTATAGGGCGTAAGCCTATCAATAGTTCTATTTCAAACAACAAACCTTACAAAGTTAAATATATAAAACCCTTGTTCTTGAAAGGACCATTGTTTTATATTTCCTTCAATTTCAGAATTTTTATATCACTCTTGTTTTCTAGGGTTTCTTTAATATATGCCAACGATTTGGACACCCTACCAGGTTGCAGTTTGGGAGCAATATTTAGGTTTAAAAGGATAGTGTACGATAGCCACGAACTGTTTACAGAAATTCCAGAGTTAATTAATCGCCCTTTAAAAAGAATGATTTGGCGATTAACTGAAAGTATTTTTATTAAAAAGGCAAAATATGTGTTTACAGTATCGGATAGTGTTTCAAATGAATTGAATAAAAGATATAATGTAAGCCCAATTGTTGTAAGGAATTTACCTATTCGTAAGGATATTGAAGCATTTAAGGACAAACAACCCACCTTAATTTATCAAGGCTCATTAAATATAGGTAGAGGTATTGAATTGGCAATTGATATGATGAACTACTTAACTTGCTACCGTCTTATTATAGTGGGTACCGGTGATATTGAAATTGAGTTAAGGAAAAGGATGCTTGACCAAAAACTTTTCGACAGAGTGGAATTTGCAGGCAGACTTAGCCCTGAAGAGTTATACCGCTTAACTTGCACTGCTTGGTTAGGATTATCGCTTGAGGAGGATATGGGGTTAAACTATAAATTTGCATTACCAAATAAGGTATTCGATTACGTTGCAGCACAAGTACCTGTATTGGTTAGCGAGTTGCCCGAAATGGTCAAACTAGTAAATAATTACGGTATTGGCTTAGTTGCAAAATCAAGAAACCCCAGAGAAATTGCCGACCAAGTTACCGACTTTTTCGAAGATAAAAATCTACGTGAACAAACCTCCATGAATGTTCAAAAGGCCTCTGTTGAACTACAATGGAACAAAGAGGAACACAAATTAATTGCTCCAATTAAAGAACTTCTAAATTAATGAGTGAACTAAAAAAATACGAACATTGCAACTATTGGTAGCACAATACCAGCTATTACCAGTATAGCTCCCCTACCAGTAATACCTTTCTTACCTTTTATTAGGAAAAGCCCACTAATCGTAATAATTATCAACCCTAGAGCAAAAATATCACTGAACCAAGTCCACCAGCTATGCGGTCTGTTCTTATGCATCATATTGAGTTGATAAAGAATTGGTCTACGGGTACTTTTCTCAATCAATGCAGTTCCCTCGTCAATATTGGCAGTAACAGTACCATCCTTCAAAAATATTTTAAGAGTGTTTGGTTGTGGATAGTAAAATGACTTTACCTCGAATTCATTAAACGTTTCAAGCTTTTGGGCAACCAATTCCTTTGTAATTTGCAATGTGTCGGTTGGAAGTTTTAATTCCACCTTGCGAACATCGATAATATAGTATGGATTAATATCCTTTAAGTGATTTAGCAAGATTCCTGTAATAGCATAAATCAGTATCATTCCTGTAAAGAAATAACTGATATCCCTGTGTAAAACCCTAAGTAATTTTGATAACGACATTTTCAGAAAATATTATTAAAAAACCTTAGGCATTAATACAAACCTAAGGTCTAGTTGAATTAACTATAATACTTTTATTGTTTTACACTCAATAGCATAAGTAATATCTTGTGCAGTTGAGTCAACCTCGCAAGTCTCTACATGCTCTGTAGCCATACCCTTTACCAAACCTACTACCTCTACCTTTGCACCATTAAGGGATGTTTCAAAACTAGGAATTGCTTCTGAACCCATCACTTTTATTGTAACTTCGGGTAAAGAGCCAATTACGGTAAGTTTCTGTCCGCTATGCTTGCATACATGGTCAACCATTGCCGAAAACCTTACTGTTTGATTTGCATAAACTGAAGGATTTGCAATTAATGAATCGATGCTAACATCTACAACCTCTAACTCTTGCAGTTGTTTTACTGCTGCATTTTCGTTTTTAGTTGCATTTCCGCCACAGGAATATATGGCAAACACTACAAAAAATAGAATTAATAGTTTTTTCATTGTTCTGAGTAATTGAATTATTAAGAAATAGACAACCGAAAATAGTAAAACTTGCGCTCACACAATAAAAAATTAAACCAAATAACTAATTATATTAAATGTAGCATATATTACACTAGCT
>CAZTVB010000175.1:0-6229 GCA_964616315.1 uncultured Rikenellaceae bacterium | reverse complement strand
CTCTTAAATCCAATTGGTTAAAATTACCAATAATCATATTTCTGATACCATTATCATAAAAGTAGATTTTTCTGTTCTGCTTTATCTCGTTTCGTATGTTTCTACTAAAACTATTTAATCTAAAAACTATATAACCTTTTTCTAAGATATCGATATACTTTTGAACCGTAATCTTGTTAATTCCAATCAGTTGAGACAACTCATTGTAATTTACCTCACTTCCCATTTGCAATGCCAATGCTTGCAACAATTTCTCAAGTACTTCAGGTCTTCTTATGTCTGAAAAGGCCAGAATGTCTCTATACAAGTAACTGTTAACAAGATTTTTTAATACTTCCCGCTCCTTCCCTTGATTATTAATAACTTCAGGATAGAGTCCGTATAGCAATCTATTTTCCAGTTGCTGTTCAGATTTTATAATTCCAATTTTATTTTCGTATTCCTCCCAAGAAATTGGGAACAATTCGTACTCCCATTTTCTACCAGTTAACGGTTCATTTAGCTCATTTCCTAAATCAAATGATGAAGAACCGCTCACAAACAATTGAACTTCCTTGAATTGGTCAGTAATTATTTTTAAGGTCAAGCCAATTCCTTGTATTCTCTGAGCCTCATCGAGAAATATATATTTATAATCACCAATAAACGTCCTAATTTGTTCTGTGGTAGGGTTCTGCAAAAAATTTCTTGTTGAGGGGTCATCTGCATCAAGAAATAAATAATTCTTGTCTTTAAGAATCTTGTTTATTAATGTTGTTTTACCAACTTGTCGTGCACCAACAACAACGATGGCTTTACCACTGTTAACCTTATCCTTTATAGCGTTTTCTATAATTCTTTCAAACATTTTTTTATTTCAAAGATATAAATAAATATTATAATGACCAATAGTTATGCTTTTTAGTCATTTAAATATTTAGATAAAGTTTCTTTACTTGTGTGAAACTAGTCAAAATTGGCCTTAGTTTGCTTCAATGCTATCACGCGTTTACTGAAGCAAGACACTTATAATCCTCATCCATTGCGATGCAAATAATAGATAATCCTTTCTAAAACCGTCATTCCGTGCATCGCTATTTGTTTGTTACCATTTTTTCCCCGGGTTGAAATCCGGGGCTATATGCATTAAATCATAATTCATATTATTTTAGAACCGTCTGTCTATCGATAAAAAAATCCCTGACAGGGTTTTGAATCCTGTCAGGGAAATATTTACCTAATAACTATTCCAAATCTACTGGCAGTAATTCATCTCCACAATAACCCTATTCAAATCGCGCTCCATCTCTAGTAGTTTTTCAAAACTATCGTAGTAGAACGATAATTCGTAGAGATACTCTACCAAAGAAATTTCACCCTTTTCAAGTGCTTTTTGAAGCAGATTGGTATTGTTGAAATCTTTCAATTTAGAACGATAATCGTCAACACTGGCCTGCATTCCCAAAGCCTTTTGGTGTAACATCATTAAATGGTTGTAGAAATTCACCTTACTATTGGCCTCGGCCGATTGATAAGCTGCAAACTTAGACTTTGCGTATTTAACAGTGTTTTTATTCTCCCATAGTGGAATCGAAAGCCCAACTATAATTCCCTGAAAGTGTTCGCCAACAACTTTTTCGCTCATATAACCAGCATGAAACTTTGGAAAACTCAATGCTCGGCTAAGCTGAACTTCACGCTGTGAAGCTTCAACCTCCTGCTTTAATGCTGCTAACGCTGGATTAATCTGCTCGGCCTGCGTGTACCACTGGCCAAAATCCGAATTAATTGCTAAACCTGAAAAAAGAGTGTCGCCAAATTCTATTGATTTACCGCCATTCAAACCAGCCAATTCGGTCAACAACGATTTTCGCTCAATATCATTACTCTCCAACGATTTAGTTGCGTTCAAAAAATACATCTGAGCCTTGTTGTAATCCAAAATATTCACATCGCCAACCTCGTAGCGTCTTTTGTAGGAATCGGCAATGCCTTTTGCGTGCTCAAATCGTCTTTGAAACTCGTTTTGCAGGGCATTATAGTAAATTAAATCGATACAAATTTCGCTAGCCTTGAGTTTAATTTCACGAACTTGGCTCTGATACTCAAACTCCACTTTGGTATTACGTGTATTTGCAATTTGTCCTTTATGTAAATACGCAGTAGGAAAATCGAACGATTGGCTTACACTAAAATCGGTTCTATTCCCAATTGCAGAGGGACTTCCCCACAAATACCCAAACTCAACCTCCGGATTAGAGGGTGTAATCCCTGTTTTATTGGCAATTTTTTCGGCATCGGCACTTTGACGTAGAGCCTGAATTGTGGTGTTATTCTTCTCTATCTCACCCAATATATTTTCAATAGTGCTTTGAGCTCTAGCAGCCGAACAAAGAACTACGAAACTTACAATTATTAAAATCCTAGTCATTGTTATCGTTTTTAATGATTCCACGCTTATACAAAGCACTATAAACAATAGGAACAATGTATATATTAAGCAATGTTGATGTTAGCAAACCACCAAGAATAACCTTGGCCATAGGGCTTTGTATTTCGTTCCCGGAAAGATTCCCGCGAACTGCCAACGGAATTAGAGCAAGCGCAGCAGTTAAGGCAGTCATAAGAATTGCATTTAACCTATCGGAGGAGCCTTTTGTAACAATCTCATGTTCACTTAAACCTTTACATTGAAGTCGTTGATAGTTCGATATCAGCAAAATTCCGTTTCGGGTTGCAATTCCAAACAGGGTTATAAAGCCAATTAGCGCAGGAATACTTAATGTTCCAGAAGTGAAGTAGATTGAGAATACTCCACCAATTAATGCTAACGGTAAATTCAGAAGAATAATACCCGCCAGTTTGAAGTTCTTAAACTCTTGGAAAAGCAATAGGAATATTACAATTAATGCAATAATTGAAGTTATCATTAATGTTCTTGATGCTTTTGCCTCACTCTCGAACTGCCCACCATACTCAACCCTATACCCTTCGGGTAGTTTGATATTCTCATCAATCTTATCGCGAATATCGTTTACAACCCCACGCAAATCTCTACCAGCCACGTTTGCCGAGATTACAATTTTGCGCTGAACATTCTCCCTACTAATGGAACTTGGACCTGAAACAGATACCACTTCGGCTATTTGCTCCAAAGGAACCTTTTTACCACTGTGTGTATCGATAAGCGCCGAGCGAATTCCCTCGATTGTTTCGGTGTAATCGGGTTTTAAACGTAGAACAAGGTCGTAGCGTTGTTGACCCTCGTATATATCGGCAAGTTTTTCGCCACCAAAGGCCACATCAACAAACTCGTTGAATTCCTGAATGGTTATTCCGTATGCAGCAAGCATATCGCGGTTTGCACGGATTTGAATCTGCGGAATTTCAACCTGTTGGTCAACGTTAACATCCACCAATCCTTCCACATCTATAATTGCTGCTTTGATTTGATTACCCACGGTAAACATATGGTTCAAATCTGTTCCAAACAGTTTGATTGCAATATTGGCACGTGTACCCGAAAGCATATGGTCGATTCGGTGTCCCAATGGCTGCCCAACAGTTGATGCAATGCCTGGGATGCCAGCAAGTTTTGCACGAACATCGGCCAAAAACTCTTCTGAGGTTCTATCCTTCAATGTGAAATTAACATCAATCTCAGCGCTATTGGTGGTTTGTGAATGTTCATCGAGTTCGCCACGTCCAGTTCTGCGCGCAGTGCTTGAAACCTCAGGAATTGAAAGTAATTCAGTTTCAACCAAATTACCCAACCTATTGCTTTCCTCCAATGATGTCCCTGGCTTTGTTATAACCGAAAGGGTTAACGAACCCTCATTGAATTCGGGAAGGAAACTACGCCCCATACTTGAAAGAAGTACCAAGGAAATAACAAATAGTCCTAAAACCGAAGCCAAAATAATCCTTTTATAACGCAAAGCCCATTCGAGCGACGCCTCGTAGTAGTATGACATTTTCCTTACAAGCCACTTTTCCATTTCATTTTTTGCCAAATACTTATCGTTGGAGAGAAGCATTTTTGCTAGCAATGGGGTTAATGTCATTGCAACAATTAATGAGACAAAAAGCGATACTATAAACGATATTCCTAGTGGCTTAAGCATTCGACCCTCCATTCCCGATAGGAAAAACAGCGGTAAGAATGCAACCATAATGATTAGAGTTGCATTTAGAATTGATGCACGAATCTCGCTCGACGCCTGAAACACAACTGTGAATACCGATTGTTTTTCGTTTTCCGGAAGTAATCTATTCTGCCGCAATCGTTTATAAACGTTTTCTACATCAATTATAGCATCATCAACCAGGGAACCAATTGCAATTGCCATACCACCCAAACTCATGGTATTGATGGTTAATCCGAGGAACTTCATTACAACAATTGCCCCAAGCAACGATAATGGAATTGCCAGCAACGATATTATAGTTGTGCGGAAACTTCCAAGGAATAGGAATAGAATGATAACCACAAAGATTGCACCCTCAATAAGAGCATTCTTTACGTTATTAACCGACGTTTCAATAAAATCGGCCTGACGGAAGATTTTGGTATCGAGTTTAACATCAGCAGGAAGAGTTTTCTTAATAACTGCAAGGTTTTCCTCAATTTTGCGAGTAACCTCCAAAGTATTGGCATTGGGTTGCTTCGAAATTGAAAGAATAACTGCAGGTTTCGCATTACCTGATGCATAGCCCATTTTAACTGCGCTGCCAATAACCACATCGGCAACATCGTTCAGGCGAACAGGTTTCCCATTTACAGATTTAACATAGGAATTTCCCAGTTGCTCCAAATCGTAGGTACGAGCAATTCCACGTACAACGTATTCGCTACCGTACTGCCTGATATTACTACCTGTTGAGTTTTGGCTAATTCCGCTACAAATATCAACCAGCTCGGACATTGATACATCGAAATGCATCATTTTTACAGGGTCAGCCAAAACCTGATACTGCTTATAATCGCCACCAATAATTGTAACCTGCGATACGCCTCCAGTTGAAAGAATTAATGGCTGAACATTCCACTCGGCAATGGTACGCAAATCCATCATGCTAGTGCTATCGGCCTGCAAACCCACAAAGAAAATTTCGCCCATCACACTCGATTGTGGAGCAAGCGCAGGTTGACCAACACCAATTGGCATTTGAGCATTAACTGTAATGAGTTTTTCGCTAACAATCTGCCGAGCCTTGAAAATATCGGTACCCCAATCGAACTCAACCCATACAAACGAGAAACCCTGCGATGAATTAGAGCGCACCCTGCGAACATCGGTAGCACCATTCAGCGCAGTTTCAATTGGGAAAGTAACCAAACGCTCCACCTCCTCCGATGCCATTCCATGCGCATCGGTCATCACCACAACGGTTGGTGCGGTTAAATCGGGGAAAACATCAACATCCATATTGATAGCTGTACGTGTACCAACAACCACCAATAACAGCGAGCAAAGCAATACAAGGTATTTATTGCTCAACGAGAATTTTATAATTCTATCCAGCATAGTCACAGTTTTTTAGTGTACGTGACCAGCGTGAGGATCTAATGCACCCGAAGCCTGAGCCAATTTTACAAGAATTGCACCCTTTGTTACAACCCTTTCGGTAGCCGATATACCACTCAATATCTCGGTTCTAACACCATCGGTGGCACCAACTTTAACCTCGCGTTTCTCGAAAAGCTCTGGATTAACCTGAACCAAAATAGAGAAAGAACCCTGCTCCTCAAGAATAGCAGATGTTGGAATAGTCAATGCTTGCTTTGAGGTTTCGGCTTTAAGGAAAACCTCGGCAAAACTTCCCGATACAAAACTTCCATTATTATCAACCTGCAGTGTTACGGGAACAAGGAAGCCATCTGTTTCGGTTGATTTTCCAACGGAAACAACCTTACCGTTTAACTCCTCAAGTGTAAATGAATTCTTGCTCGGCAACACCCTAATATTTGCTGATTTGATTGCGCCCAGAGCCGATGCATATTTTGGCTGAATATCGGCCTTTAGGTATACATTTTTATTTTTGATTACGCTTACCAAAGGTTGGCCAACCTCAACAAATTGACCATTCGAAACATAAACTTGCGATATAAAACCATCGATAGTGCTCCTTACGGCCAAACCGGATGCATTATAGTTACCGCTAATACTCTCGTAATGAACTTTCGCATTTTCATAATCAACCTTATATTGCTGTAAATCCTTATCGGAGATAATTTTATCCTTGGCAA
>CAZTVB010000174.1:0-6233 GCA_964616315.1 uncultured Rikenellaceae bacterium | reverse complement strand
TGCCAACCACAATTAAGGAGATGAGGGCTCTTGGTTGGGAACAGGCCGATATTATTCTTTTTACAGGCGATGCGTACGTTGACCACCCCTCGTTTGGCGCTGCTGTTATTGGTAGAGTATTCGAAAACGCTGGATTTAAGGTTGCTATTGTACCTCAGCCCAATTGGCGAGACGATTTGCGCGATTTTAAGAAACTTGGAGAACCACGCCTATTCTTTGCGGTATCGTCGGGATGTATGGATTCAATGGTGAATCATTACACCGCAAATATTCGTTTACGTAGCGATGATGCTTACACACCCGGCGGAGTGTCGGGTTACAGACCCGATTACGCAGTAAAAGTCTACTCCAACATAATAAAAAAACTATACCCAGATATTCCTCTGGTAATTGGAGGGATTGAGGCGTCATTACGCCGATTTACCCATTACGATTACTGGAGCAATTCACTTAAACCATCAATACTGATTGATAGTGAGGCGGATATACTAGTTTATGGTATGGGGGAAAACCCAATTGTGGAGATTGCTCAACGGTTATCGAGAGGTGAAAATATTTATCAATTGAGGGATATTCCACAGATTTGCTATGTTGATTCAAATGCAGAAAAGTACAGTAAGTCTAAGAACATCATAAACCTTCACTCCTACGAGGAATGCCTAAAGGATAAACTTAAGTTCGGTGAGAATTTTAAGTTGATTGAGTCGGAATCGAACCGAATGAACGCTAAATGCCTTGTAGAGCCGGTAAACGACAAGTGCGTGGTTGTTAACCCTCCGTATTCTCTTCCCAACACCAACGAAATTGATAGTTGGTACGATTTACCCTATACCCATTTACCACACCCACGCTATAAGGACAAGGTAATTCCAGCTTGGGAGATGATTAAATTCTCTGTGAATATCCACCGAGGATGCTTTGGAGGCTGTAGTTTCTGTACTATTTCGGCGCATCAGGGACGATTTATTTCATCGCGCTCCGAGAAATCAATTCTGGATGAAATTGATAAAATAAAGAAACTACCTGGATTTAAAGGATACTTGAGCGATATTGGCGGTCCATCGGCCAATATGTATAGAATGCAGGGTAAAGACCTAAGCATTTGCGAGAAATGCAAACGTCAATCGTGCATATTTCCAAGCATCTGCAATAATCTGAATTCCAGTCATGAGTCGATAAATCAACTCTACAGCAAAGTCAGAAAAGTTGACGGGATTAAGAAGGCGTTTATAGGTAGCGGTGTACGTTACGATTTATTTATCGATAAGCAAAGCAAGGCTGAACAGGAATACTTCGAGAATTTATGTAGATACCACGTTTCGGGTAGGCTAAAAGTTGCCCCGGAGCACACATCGGATAGAGTGCTGAAAATGATGCGTAAGCCATCGTTTAAACTATTCCACTTACTTAAACAAAAGTTTGATGATATAAACCATAAATTCTCATTAAATCAGCAACTTATACCCTATTTTATATCAAGCCATCCAGCAAGTACAGAGCAGGATATGCAGAACCTTGCCGATGAAACAAGGCGCTTAAACTTTAAACTGGAACAGGTTCAGGATTTTACACCAACTCCAATGACATTAGCATCGACAATATACTACACAGGAGTTGACCCTTACACCGGTGAAAAAGTCTATGTAGCAAGAACAAAGCAGGAAAAGCAGAAGCAGCAAAGTTACTTCTTCTGGTATAAGAACGACAACAAAAAAAGCCGACATTAAGTCGGCTTTTTAGTTATTTAACAAGCAATTACAACGATTGACTGATGATAAATGTAGTTGCAAAAGCGATAATAGCATAAAGTTCTGGGAATACCGCAAGAATCATAGTATTACCAAAAACATCGTGACCATTACCAATAGCGTTGATACCGTTAGCGCAAACCTGACCCTGACGAACTGCTGAGATTAATCCCACAACGCCAAGAATTACACCCGCTGCTAAAATTGCTAAAGCTTGGGTCATGTTCATACTTGCACTAATAATTCCTTTACTGTTAATAATGAAGAAACCACCAAAACCATAAAGACCTTGAGTACCAGGAAGAGCACTTAGAAGCATATAACTACCAAAAGCGTCGTCCTTTTTCTTCATTGCACCAACAGTTGCGTTACCGCCCATAACTGTTCCAACTGCGCTTCCAATACCTGTGAGAAGTACCATTAGCACCAATCCAGTGTATGCAAGAATTACTGTCACGTTTTCCATAAAAATTCTCCTTATTGATTAGTTAATTATTATTTAGTAAATGGTTTATAAGCTTTTCCGCCTCCGGCAAAGCCAGAGTTTTTGTAAAACTCAACAAAAGTTAAACGTAATGGATGTACAAAGGCACCTAGTACAGAAAGTAGAAGCACCAATGTGTGTCCAATTATTAAAAATATTACAAACAGAACGGGTCCTGCGTACTGAATAGACAGGAATTGAACTGCAATTTGATTAATTACGAATCCTAAAATTGCACCTGATGTTCCCAGAGCAAACAATCGAATGTAGGATAACAAATCGCCAAATATTCCGGTAGCCATACTATAAATATCGTATAATCCTTTAGCAAAGCTGATAAAGATATTTGCAGAAGGGTCGTTAAAGAATAGTATTCCAACACCAGTAACACCGAGTAGTATATATGTTGGTGTGGTTACAAACTCCTTAGTGAAATATCCCCCAGCAGCACCTCCTTGCAACACAATCAGACCAATAATTAATATCATCCACGATATGGTTGAAACGGAGAAGATGAAACTTTTCTGCCTAATCATATTGGCAGCCTTCATACCCATTCCAAACAATATTTGAAACATACCAAACACGATAGCCAAATTGAACATGTTCTGCGAATCAAGGACTAGATGTCTAAATGAATTCAACACTGAGTAATCAGAGAATGCGCTTCTCATAAACTCAGATTTGTACTCATTTAAGCCATCGGCTCCAATTGCTCCAGATATTGCTGCAAAATATTGGTCTCTTGTAGCATAATGTTGGCCAACAATACCCGATATTTTAGAAATAATATCCTGTGGTACATTGCTGTTAGTTAAGAATTTGAGAGATTCGCTATTTAGCAAGTATCCTGTATCAAGCAAATTGATTCCAAATACAGTTCCAGAAACCATGCCCATTAGGATAGTTGCAGCACCTAAATACTGTACCAAGGTTAATATTGGCTTGATATCTGCTTTAGCCTTAAACATCTTATAGTATGTAACTAATACAAGAATGGTTAAACCATAGCCTGCATCGCCAAGGCAAAAGCCAAAGAAAATCATGAAGAATGGAGCCAAAAACGCTGTCAAGTCAATTTCTGCGTAAGCTGGTAGAGAGTAAAGTTTACCAATTGGTTCAAATAACTTAGCAAACTTGTTATTTTTCAGCAATATAGGTACTTTGTCGGTCTCCTCAGGTTTGCCTGATAGGTATAAAACTCCTATTTTGTCGCAATAGTCTGAAACTAATGAGGAGTTTTCTTCTGGAATCCAGCCTTCAAGTAACATTAGACGCTCATCGGCTTCTTTCTTAGTACTAAGTTTAACTCTTTCGAAGGAGATATCACCAAATAGATTATTTTTTGCTGTCTCTAAGACTGCAATCTGATTCGCAATATTATCGAGTTCGTTATTAACCTTAATGCTATCATTTACAAAGAAGTCAATTTCGCTCTTGAGTTGAGCAAACGATGCTTTTGGAATCCTAACCTCTTCAGCCTCAATCTCAAAATTCTCTTTGTTGGGTTGAACTAAAACAAAGTATAAATATCCCGCAATCTCGTTGATTACTTCAATTGGATACTGGTTTTCCCAATCAGGGTTAAACTTGTGTTTTGAAACAACAAAGAATCTAAAAGAGAGACTATTTTTGGCTAGCGATTCAATTCTATGCAAATCATAATCGCCCCAAGGTTCTACTGCAGCTAACTCTTTCTTTAAAGCGACCAATTTCTGGTTGTTGTACTCTAACCTTTGCTGGTAGTTTTTGAATTCTTCAAGCAAGGTAAAGCCATCAACCTCGGAGTTCGTGTTGTTTGCAATCGACTCAGGTTCAATATTCTTTGCTTTTAGTCTCTTTTTAAGAGCGCTTATAGTGCTAGAGTACTCGTTTAGTAGACTCTTGTTGGCTTTTAAGGTTTGGGTCTCTTCAAATGGTTTTTCAATTATGTGTACCACACCAATATTTCTGATTTCGTTCAGAAATTCTTCGTATTGCTTGTGATACACAAGAAAAGAATATTTGGTCATTGGTACAATCATGACTCAACCTCCGCGTTTTCGTAACGTTTTTTCACGATTTTCATAGCCGATTTCGAAAGATTCTCCTCATCCTCAAGGAATCGTTTAATCTTACGAATGGCATTCTCATAGCCAGGAATCTGCACCTTTTCGTAAAGGTTTACCTTTTGAGTTGTCTTTTTACGGGCATAATCGAGTAATCGCATTTTTTCGTAGTAGAAATCACGTTCAATGCCAATTGAGGCCATCTCCTGCAATATCTTTACCCCTTCTGTGTACCAGAATGGACGGGAAAAAACGCTATACTCTTTAACCTTAAACTGAACTTCCTCCAAAATAGGTATCTTCACCCCAGCAATTTTGATTCTCCCCAACTTAACGTCTTCTATAATTACCAAATTACGTTCAAATTCTCCCCAAAGGCTAACCATATACTCATAATTCTTAATTTTATTGGTTAGCGCATCGTCGAGTTCTTGAACCTTATTCTTAGCCCTTTTTACTTCCATACGCAACGCCGATTCCTTATTTTTCAGGGTAGGCAGAGCGCGCAGACGTACCTTGAGCTGTTTATTCAGGTCGTTAAGCGAGGTTTTATTGAACTGAAACTTAATTGCCATTTTATTCAGTTTTAATTATTTAAGAATTATTAGTTAGGCCAATATTTTTGAACTAACTCATTCTTAATTGCAACCTCTGTTTGGGAGAAATATTTAGCAAATAGTTGCCAAGCAGTATCGAGCATAGTATCAACCTCGATATTGATGTCAATTGCCAAAAGTTTCATAGAATAGTCGTGAGCAAATTTTAGCGCGCGCTCATCGTACTCAGTCAAATCGAAACCGTTCTCAAGTTTTGTTTTTGCGTTAGCAGCATCGGCATAAAGGCGAACTGCAGCGTTCATCACCTGAGGATGGTCTTCGCGGGTTTTCTTACCAATTACAAGCTGTTTCAAACGCGATAGGCTTCGGAAAGGGTCAACAATAACTTTTCCGGTATCGCTATCGGTACGTAGGAATAGCTGTCCTTCGGTAATATAACCAGTATTATCTGGAATAGCGTGCGTAATATCGCCACCCGAAAGTGTAGTTACTGCAATAATGGTTATAGAACCACCATCGGGGAACTGAACTGCTTTTTCGTAAATCTTAGCAAGGTCGGAATAAAGAGAACCTGGCATTGAGTCCTTAGATGGAATTTGGTCCATACGATTCGATACAATACTTAATGCATCGGCATAAAGAGTCATATCGGTTAGAAGAACCAGAACCTTCTCATTTTTCTGAACAGCAAAGTACTCAGCAGCAGTTAAAGCCATATCAGGAACGAGCAAACGCTCAACAGGTGGTTGCTCCGTAGTGTTTACGAAGCTAATGATACGGTCCAATGCTCCTGCGTTCTCGAATACATTCTTGAAGAATAGGAAATCGTCGTTCGAAAGTCCCATACCACCAAGAATAATCTTATCGGCCTGAGCACGAAGCGCCACCATTGCCATAACTTGATTAAAAGGCTGGTCGGGGTCAGCAAAGAATGGAATTTTCTGACCTGTAACCAATGTATTATTAAGGTCGATACCTGCAATACCTGTTGCAATAAGTTCCGATGGTTGTTCGCGTTTAAGAGGGTTTACGGAAGGACCTCCGATTTCGCGTGGTTCTCCTTCAATTTCGGTAGCACCAAAAAGCGGACGACCATAGGCATCGAAGAATCGGCCAGCCAAATCATCGCCTACTTTTAACTTTGGAGGCTCTCCATAGAATACAACCTCAGCGTTTGTAGGGATACCCTCGGTACCACTGAAAACCTGAAGAGTAACCATATCACCGAATATTTTAACCACCTGAGCCAAACGACCATGAACCATTGCAAGTTCCTCGTTAGCAACACCCTGCGCTTTAAGAGTAACCGTAGCTTTGGTTATACCCATTAATTGGGTGTATATCCTTTGAAATGCTTTAGTTTCCATTATTCAACTCTTCTTTCGTTAAGGATTGT
>CAZTVB010000173.1:0-6245 GCA_964616315.1 uncultured Rikenellaceae bacterium | reverse complement strand
ATGCAAGTCCTACTAAATCTTTTGGATAGTTAAATGTTGCATTAAGGTTTTGTCGGATAGCAAACCAGTAATAGCCGTTTTGTATTTTTGTTCGCAGGTGGAATATATCAACATTTTGACCTACAAAAAGCATGTTGTTATCCTTTAGTTCATCTAGAAGTTTATTTGGGTCGACGTGCATTGTATCGTTGCGAAATTCAGCTATGTTGTTAATTACAAAACCGTTTGTGATAAATTGTCCATAAACTGAATTTCCAGGAAATCCAAGACTAAAAGTGTGTTCCGGGGTAATAGAGGGGTTAATGTATGAACTTTGAAAAATATCCCTCATAAAAGGTAGCGTTAACTCAGATTGGGCAGATGCTTTAAACCCAATCAGTGTTATAAATATGTAACAGATAATTTTTCTCATTTGCATGGTATTTTCAATGTATAGGATTGTTGCAGGTAATTTTAAGTTATTCAAGATTTACTTTTGCAACGGCTATCATACTCATTTGGATATCAATAAAACTAGTATCCTCAATTACTACGGCTTGACCTGAATTGCCACCAGTTTTGAAACGGTACTGGAGTACAATCTTTGTAGCCTCCTTAATGAGGTTATACTTACTTCGGTTAATTACTACCTCGGAATAGTTTATGGTTGGATTGGTAACTTTGCCAGAGGTAGGATCAACGGCCGCACTTTTAATTAACCAATTTTCATCAGTATAGAGTTTTGTTAGTTCTTGGTTTAAATCGTTTAAGAAATAAGCTTGAAAATAGGTGTTGAGCGGAATCCCATTTCTAAAACGAAACTTTATGGTTACTTTAAGTGAGTCCCCTTCTTTAAGGTTGAGTTCACTTTCAAGATCGGGCAACTCAACATCTACAATTGTATCGTTTATTTGATTGGTTTCTACCCACCCAATAAGTGGCAATTCTATTTCCGAAGCAATGGCGAGTTTAGAGTCTTTCGCCACAAAGTAATCGTGATTATTTGATGCATCACCTAATGTTATTCCGGATTGAAGTTTGAATTGGTTTGGTGCAAGATCAAAGGCAACATCAATATTAGAGTTACTCTTGTTTAAAACTAATGAATCTTTAACTGGCAAACCTCCCATTGACTCTACACGGCTCAGTTGGTTGGGTGAACCAATTTTCAACGTATTTGCTGTTGGCACACCAGAATTGGTAACAAGAAGTGTTTCTGTCGATTGAGTATTGCTGGCTTCAAGTTGGTTAATATTGAAGAATACAGGTATTCCGTAACTATTAAATATTTTAAATGTTAAACGGGGATCGTCAAAGTGTTGATCTGCCACATAGGTTGATCGGAATAAATCCACCTTGTAATCGTAATCACCAACAGTGATATCTTTATTTATTTTTCCCTGAATGTAAGTGTAGTCAATATTGTTTAGGGATATCTCTATGGAGATATTATCGCCCGTTGTCATTTGGCTTCCATCAACTGAGCGAAATGTAATATTGGCCGATAGTGCAAATGTATTATAGGTTGTGTTGTATAGGTCAATAGAGTCTCCGGAAATGTCGATGTTAGATGCAGAAACATCCTGTCCAGGAGCCCTGTCCTGAGGGATGGTTATAACGTATGGCTGTCCTTGAGGATTTTTAAGTGAAGTTATGGTAATAGTACTTCCAGCAACTATAAAAAATTGACTAAAATTATTAGTAATCCTATAGCTTAAAGTTCCCTGTGATAATACAATGCTTTTAATTTCAGAGGGAGGTATAGCTGAGTATGTTTCTGTAAAACTTTTAGTTAATGGGCCAATTATTTGGCCTGAAGGAACAGATCCGGGTAATTCGCCAGAAGAAAATTGGTAATTTTTCGTGATTGCTATGGGTGAAATTGAGAACTGAGATACAGCATCGCCTATCTCTAATGTATCCCTAAATGCAATATATAGTTGATTATCTTCTGGTTTCTGATATACAAATGTGTTTGCGTCGTTTCGTTCAACCAAATCTTTAAACGAAATTGTTGAATTAATTACAGGAACAACCACGACAGGTTCTACAGGATCAATTGATATGTTTTCTAATTTAGAAAAATCATAACAACCAGAAAGTCCAATAAATATAAGTAGAACCAGACTTCTCCAAATTTTATTTTTTTGAATTTCCATCATAAAAAAATTTAAATTAATCCTTTGTAAAAGAGATTTATGGTTGAAAGTTAAAAATTTATTTCAAATAGGTCAATTTTTAATGGGGTTTATTAAAAACAAAAAGGGGAATGAAACATTCCCCTTTTCATGAAAAAAATAGTATTAATAGAAATTATAACGTTTGTCAACAATGTTTGCATTGGTTTTGAGCGCCTCGTATGCTTCGTAGTATGCTCTAGATTGATACATATTATTTAAACGGAATTGTTCCGAAATTACATCTCCATCTTCTTTTGCTGACGATATTACTGCTAAAACATAAATTCCATTATTACCTTTAACAGGACCAACTACTTTACCCTCTACACTTGATGTTGCTGTTCCAATTACGTTTGGTTCAATTCCTGCTGAAGGTAGTGTATATGAGCTGAATGAAACGTTTTCTGCACGGGCAACAGTGGTGTTTAAGGTTCTGGCCACGTCATTAATGTTGTTCGATTTCATTGCGTTTTTTGCTTTTTCAGCAAGAATAGCGGCTTTCTTTTCTCTAATAGCCTTAACCTTTACATCATCAGTCACCTGTTCAAGAGGTGCAATTCCTTCTTCGTGTATTTGGGTTAGTGCAGCAACAACATACATATCGCCAAACTCGAAAACAGTTGAAACTTCGCCTTTCTTTGAGCGGAAAGCCCAACGTACAAGTTCTCTAGGAGACTCTAGTCCGGCTATGTTTCTGTCGTTTTGCAAAAGATTGTTAGCAATGCGTTTGGTAAGATTATTGGTGTTTGCTGCAGAATGGAATTTTTCGTAAGTTTTATTTAATCCGGCAAATTCTGCTGCTTTAGCATATATTGCTTGAGTTGTATGAGAACTGGGGGCAACTTTGCGTTCTAAAATAGCAAGTTGGGCTTTTTTAGTCTCTTTGCCTCTATCCATTACTTCAAGAATATGGAAACCATATCTTGTTTCAACAATCTTAATTTCTCCTTTTTTGTTATTAAAGCTTGCTTCATCGAAATTGCCTTCCATAACACCACTTGGATACCAGCCTAAATCACCACCCTTTTCTTTAGAACCAGGATCGTCAGAATATTGATTTGCAATAATATTCCAGTTACCTCCTTTTTTTAATACATTCAGAAGGCTGTCTGCTTTTATTTTAGCTGATGTATAGTCTTGCTGATTTTGTCCTTTAGGTGCTATAAGGATGTGGCGGGCCTTAACAGAGTCAGGCATCATTTTAACATCTAGCAATCGGGCTATTTTGTAAGAATTTCCGTCAAATATTGGACCCATAACATCGCCCACGTTTGTACTTAGAGCCCAAGTTCCAAACTCTTTAAGTTCAGAGGCGTTATAGTATTTAGCATCAAAAGGACTATCGGATTTTAAACCAACGAATTGTTTAGGCTCTGTTGACGCAATGAACTCATTTTTAGCATTATTTATCCACTCCTCTGTAGTCTTAATGTCCTCCTCGGATGCTTTAATAGGGAAAACGATATACTCTACATCGCGTGAAGCTTGTTGTTTGTAATCGTTTTGATGTGCATTGTAGTAATCTTTTAGGTCGCCATTGGTTACCTTAATTGTAGAGTCCGATATTGAACTGTATGGAACTAAAGCGTAATCAAAGTTTACCTTAGTGGTTCTGTCTGCAATGCTTCTCTTGGTTTGTAAAGAAGTTACGGATAATCCTTTCCTAATTAAGTTAAGGTACTTTGTAAACATTCTATCCTTAATTACTTCTTGCTCTATGTACATCCAGTAGGTTCTTGCTCTTGGATCGTTATCGAGATTTTTTAAAATCATACCGATGTATTCCTTGTTTACTGCACCCGTTTGAGGATCTCCAAATTGTTGTTGAATTATTGGGTGGATGTGATTTCCCTGAACCATATCCAACAATTCATTTTCGTGGATTTCAATACCAAGTTTCTTGTATTCTGGTTGCATTATATTACTACGAACAATGTCCTGCCAAACTCTTTCTCGAATTTGAATTTGAGTTTGCTCATCAAGTGAAATTTGCTGAGAGAAAAGTTTTTGTAGATTTTCATTCTCATCTATTTTTGCTTGAAACAGTTCGTATGGAATAGATGTGCCTGCAACTTCTGCCACTTCCATTTGTGCCCTGTTAAACAATGATCCACTTGAACTTACTACATCTTGGAGTATAAAAGCGAAAAGTGCTAACCCAATTACCACGGCAATTAATATTCCTGCGCGGTTTCTAATTTTCTCTAGTGTTGCCATTTAAATGATTATTTATTTATCTATGTTTTAATTTTTTTCGAGCTACGAATATAGTAATTTTCAATTTTGTCGCATTTAATGCGTCAATTTATTTTTCATTCTTTTGATATAAAGTCAAAAAATGCTTATCGAAAATTAATATATGTATTGAAATTGCAGCTAAATTACTGTTTTGTGAGTTGAATTAACTCAATTCTTGTTTCATTCATTCTTAATATTCGAATTGTATAATCAGCTAGAATAATAATTTCATTGGGTTTTGGAATGTTTTGGTACTGGAACAGAATAAATCCTGCCAATGTTTCATATTCGTCCGATTCTGGTATATTTAGGTTGTAGGTTTCGTTGAGATGTTTTATTTCAAGTCGACCAGACAGGATGAACTCATTCTCATTAATTTGTTTTTCTACAAATTCATTTTTATCGTGTTCGTCATCAATTTCCCCAATAATTTCTTCAATTATATCCTCTATGGTAACCAACCCTGCCGTTCCTCCGAACTCATCAACGACGACCGCAATGCTTTTATGTTCTTTAATAAACAATGCAAGTACTTTGTTCGCCTTCATGGTTTCGGGGATAAAATCAATCTTAATGAGTCTTGATTGAATACTTTCGGGATTTTTGAAAAGTTCCTTGGAGTTAATGTAGCCAATGATATTATCGATAGTGTCCTTGTAAATAGGAATTCTGGAGTATTTTGTTTCGATAAATTTTCGCTTTAGGGCATTAATGCCATCTTCAATTTCAATCGCTTCAATATCTGTTCTTGGAATCATGCAGTCGCGTATTCTAACTTCAGAGAAATCGAGCGCATTTTGAAAAATTTTCAATTCATGCTCATGCTCCCCCCCTTCATCAGAAACGGGTGATGTCTGTCCTATTAAGTAGTCTAAATCGAGTTTCCCAAATATTGGCTTAGCTTTGTCTTTGCTGATTTTTATGCGAAATAGAACCTTAATAGTTGCATACGATAATCCAGTTGAGAGTTTACTTATGGGGTAGAATAACAGATAGAATATAAAAACAGGGAATGCGAAAAAGTTTAGAAGCGTGTTTGAATGAAGCCGAAATATAGACTTGGGCAAAAACTCGGCTGTGATTAAAATGATAATTGTACTGAGAAGGGTTTGGAGAATTAAAATGAAAGAAGGAGAGTTGAAGTATATTTCAAAACTTGGGGTTAAAATCTTTGCCATTTCAATACCGTAAACAACTAGGGCAATATTATTACCAACGAGCATAGTTGCTATGTATTGACTAGGGTTCGATGTAAATATTGAAACTAACCCTGACGAAATTTGTCCTTGCTTTCTATCTAGCTCTAGCCTTAATCTATTAGCGGAAACAAATGCAATTTCCATTCCAGAAAAAAATGCAGATAGAATAAGTGAACTAATAATTATGGCAAAGCTTGTGCCCATAGACTAAAATTTATTTCTCGGCATTTAAGCGTCGCCTTCGTCTTATATAGAAAAAACCAAAGGCAAATATACTTAACAGAAAGAAGGTGGAACTGTAACGATTAAAGCCAGAGTTTACAACTGCGTAAATTCCAACTCCCAGACAGAATATGGCCAATGCTAGCCAAATAAGTTCGAGTATATATGCAAGTTTATTCATGAATAGAAAATTTAAATGATGCGTAAAGGTATAAAAAATGTGTAAGAAATTAACACTTTTAATTGCTTGTCCTTAGATATGGATATGTTTTGGGTTGAATAGACTAACGTTAAGTGTGAAACTATTCAAGTGTAATTTCTCCGTCGTAAGGTCTTATTATTTCCCAATTATCGAAAGTTTCATCGGAGGTTACACCTCTGCCATAAATTACACCGTTTACACTATTTATTTTTACATTAACGTTGG
>CAZTVB010000172.1:0-6254 GCA_964616315.1 uncultured Rikenellaceae bacterium | reverse complement strand
GTGTTGGGTTAAACTCTTATACCCAAAATCATTAGGTCGTCTGTTTGGTCGCCACCGTTTCTCCATCTCTCGAATTCATTTTCCAGCAGGTTTTTTTGCCTATTCATGTTGGAATCGGAAATGCTAATCAAAAGGTTCTGGAAATTTCTTGCTAAATATTTTTTACGGTCTATTGGGTTCAATTGGTCTGGAAAGCCATCGGAGAAAAGATAAATGCAATCATCTTTCTGGAGTTTTAAATCCTGATTTGTAAATTTTGGTTCTCTTTCAAATATTGATGTGCCAACAGGGATTTTATCCGCTTTAAGTTGGATTAATTCCTTGTTTCTAATTATATATACAGGGTTGTATGCTCCCGAAAATTCAAGTTCGTTTGTGATAAGATTAATTTTGCATAGCGCTATATCAATTCCATCCTTTGCATCGTACTTATTGTTACGTTTTATGATTGAACGCATTTCGCGGCACATTTCAGCAAGAATAACGCTCGTATTGGTAATACCAAGCCTATAAACAATTTCCGATAGCGAGGCAATCCCAAGCATGCTTAAGAGTGCTCCTGGTACTCCGTGTCCAGTGCAATCTGCGGCTGCTATTATAATGCTTTCATCAATTTTCTTGTAGAAGTAAAAATCGCCCCCAATAATGTTTCTAGGTCTATAAAGTATAAAGAAGTCGGAGAAGTTCTCCTTAAGTATATCATCTGTTGGAAGGAGCGCTTTTTGTATGTAGCTAGCGTAGAGTATGCTGTCGTCTATGCTTTGTCGTTGCTGAATAAGCATATCACGCTGGGCTGTAATTTCTCTCCCCTGAACTTCCATAAGTTTGTTTTGTAGGGCAATTTTCTCATTTTGGTCAACCAGTTCTTTATTTAAAACCTTAAGGTACTCATTCTGGGTTCTGAGTTCCTCGGAAAGGTTGGATACTTCGCGGTTGGTTCTTTTTAAAGCTTTGTTTTTCGTTGAAATTAATTTCAGGTATTGAGTTTTTTTGCTGTAAGTTTGTTCAAATGCACTGAAAGTTATGCTTCGAATTGACTCAAAAAAGAATGAGAAGAAAAAGATGGCGCTAAATACGGATAACAACCGAACTTTAAACTCTTTGTCGTAAAGATGTCCATCAAAATATTCAGTACTAAAGAAAAATATTGTAAACCCAATTAAGGCGATGTTGTAATATGAACCTACCCTTCGTCCAAGCATGAATAGTGAGAATGGCGGGAAAATGTAATACCAGTAAATGCCAGGGAAAACATAATAACTTGGTAATTTGAGGTCAGTAGAGCCATTGCGGAAAAGGAAAAACAACTCTAAACACAACAACCCAATAACAAGTATGTGGCTAACAAACAGAATTCTTCGCCTTATCCGGAGGTAAATTTGCATTAGTATAATTACAGCAATGCAGTAGATGTATATAAGTGATAGTTTTGGGTCGCCTAAAATCCACATTCTATAGCTGTAGAACAAAAGGTAAACCATTCCGCAAAGTGCAAAAAGATTGATAAGCGTAGCCTTTCTAACATCCTCATAAATTAGACTACCTCTAATTCCGGACGATAGAAAGTTGTAAAACAATTGTTTCAATCTTTTCACCTTACAGGTTTGTTAACGTTGAACACTTTTTAATGATAGTGCTTCCTTAGTAAAATTTAAGTCTAAGCAAATAAAAATTTAAGTTAGTAATTTTTTCTTACATATAATTTTGTTTAAGATTTTTTAAAGAAATTATTGATCAAATGATATTGGTTCAGCCAATAACTAATTTCCTTTAACTAAATGATTTTACTACCTTTGCCTGAATTTTTTTTGAGTTTGAATGATATCTATTAATCAGGTTACAGTTAGTTTTGGCGGATTCGATTTGTTCAAGGAGATTAGTTTCCAGGTGAGCGAAAGCGAGCGCGTTGGTCTTGTTGGGAAAAATGGTGCAGGTAAAACCACTTTGCTAAAGTTAATTGCAGGGGAGGCTCAGCCTACTTCCGGTGCTATTTCCATGCCCAAGGATATTAGGTTAGGTTACTTGCCTCAGCAGATGGCTCTAGCATCGGGTCGTAGCGTGTTGGACGAGACTTTGCTTGCTTTTTCCGAAACTATCAATATAAAGAACCAAATTGATAGGTTGGAACACGAAATTGCTACCCGGACCGATTATCATTCCGATGAATACCTGCGCTTAATTAATCAACTTACAGAGTTTAACGACCGCTATTCTTTGCTCGATGGTGCAACCGCCGATGCTCAGGCTGAGCAAACGCTTTTGGGGCTTGGTTTCAAACGTGCCGATTTTGTTCGTCCAACTACAGAGTTCAGTGGTGGTTGGCGAATGAGAATTGAGTTGGCGAAAATTCTTCTTCGTAATCCAGAAATACTGCTTCTCGATGAGCCCACTAATCATCTAGATATCGAATCGATTCAGTGGTTAGAGGATTACTTGAAAACCTATCAGGGTTCATTGCTTTTAATATCGCACGATAGAGCATTTCTCGATAATGTTACTCAACGTACCGTTGAATTATCGCTAGGAAGTGCCTATGATTACAAGGTTCCGTACTCAAAGTATGTTCAACTTCGCACGGAACGTCGCGAGCAGCAAATGGCCGCGTACCGGAATCAGCAAAAGGTGATTGAGGATACGCAGGATTTCATTGAGCGATTCCGTTACAAAGCAACTAAGTCCGTACAGGTTCAGTCGCGCATAAAAATGCTCGATAGAATGGATATCATTGAGGTTGATGAGGAGGATTTATCAACTCTAAACATCCGTTTCCCTGCAGCACCTCGTTCGGGCGATGTGGTTTGCGAGGCCAAGAATGTGGCCAAGAGTTTTGGAAATCATCTTATTTTCAAAGATGTTAGTTTTAGCATTGAGCGTGGACAAAAAGTTGCTTTTGTCGGACGAAATGGTGAAGGCAAAACCACGATGAGTCGTATTCTGATTGGAGAACTAGACTATAATGGTGTTGCGAAGATAGGTCATAATGTCTCCATTGGCTATTTTGCTCAGAATCAAGATGAATTGTTGGATAACTCCATAACAGTTCTCGATACTATCGATAAGGTTGCTGTGGGTGATGTGCGTACCAAAATGCGCGATATTCTTGGCGCATTCCTTTTCCGTGGCGAGGATGTAGACAAAAAAGTTAAGGTACTATCAGGAGGCGAGCGCAACCGTTTGGCTTTAGCCAAGTTGATGCTTCAACCTTACAATCTTCTCGTACTCGATGAGCCTACCAACCACTTGGATATGCGCTCCAAGGACGTACTAAAGAATGCTTTGCTAAATTTCGACGGAACGCTAATTGTAGTTTCTCACGACCGCGAATTCTTGGATGGTTTGGTGGATAAAATTTACGAATTCTCCGATGGTAAGGTGCGCGAGCATATTGGAGGTATTTACGATTTCCTTCGTCGTCGCAAATTGGAGAGTTTAAAAGAATTGGAGCGTAAGCAGGTTGAGGCATTGAAAAATGTGGAAACCAAAACAGCATCGGATCAAAAAATCCTTTGGGAGGAACGCAAGGAGATTGATAAACAGATTCGAAAGGTTGAAAGTCGAATTGCTGAGGTGGAAAAAAAGATATCGCAGTTCGAGAAGGATATTGCCGATATGGATAACAAATTGGCCAACCCTGAGCAGATCGGAATTAACCTGAACGATAAAACCTTCTTCAATAGCTATGAAACAGCAAAAAAACAGTTGGCTGAGATGCTTGGGGAGTGGGAAAATTTATCGTTTGAACTTGAGGAATTACAAGAAAGACGTAAATTAGTCAATTAGACAATTAGTTAATAGGTCAATTATTGAAGTCAACTCATTGTAATATAATTATTTATTTTTTTAACACGAACAACTATCAACGAACAACGAATAAGATATGGAATCAGAGAACATTATATATGGCTTGCACTCGGTACTCGAGGCTATTAACTCAAATGTTAAACTCAATAAGGTTTTAGTAAAGCAAGGACTAACAGGCAGGTTGGCCTCCGAGCTGCAAACCGTATTAAAATATAGTAATATTCCCGTACAGTATGTGCCTGCGGAGGTTTTTAATAAGTTCAAGGATAAGAACCATCAGGGAGTTGTTGCCTACACTTTGCCAATAGAGCTAAAAAACTTGGAGGAGATTCTTCCTCAAATTATTGCCGAGGGAAAAACTCCATTCATTCTAGTCCTCGATGGTGTTACCGATGTTCGTAACTTTGGAGCTATTGTAAGAACAGCCGAATGTGCTGGAGTTAATTTGATAATTGTTCCAGCCAAGGGCTCCGCTAATATTGGAAGCGATGCCGTTAAAACATCGGCGGGGGCATTACACCATATTCCTATTTGTCGTGTTGGTAGTTTAAAGATGACTATTCCGTTTTTAAAGGAGAATAATGTGAAGATTTTTTCAGCAACGGAAAAAGCTGACAAGAATATCTACGAAACTAACCTTACAGGCCCAATTGCCATAGTTATGGGTGCAGAGGATAAGGGTATAAGCTACGATGTTAAGAAACTTTCCGACGAGTTGGTGAAAATACCACTAATGGGAAAGATTGAGTCGCTCAATGTTTCTGTATCTGCAGGTATTGTGCTATACGAAACATTGCGTCAACGCGGATTATAGTCCTTTTTCTTCAAGGGCCTTAGCGCACATCTCTTTGCCGTAGGCAATAAGTTCTTCGGCTTTGTAGAACTCAAATACTGTGGATGAATCCTTCGATATTGGAATTAGGACATCTGGAGGAGTAATTTCTGTTGAGTATGCAGTGAGCTTCGATTGCATTAGTAAAACAGAGCGCATCAGAACATCGAAGTAGCCAATACTTTTTGGGGTTATTTTTTTTTCCTTTGTTGATTTGGAGTTATTGTGCCCGAAAAGTTCATCCCACTTTTGAATAAGTGCAGCAAAACGTTCGTTATGATTTTCGGTTGAACTTCTTTTCTTGGGCAGTTTGGGTTTTTCGTAAACGTTAAGTGCATTCAAATCTACGGCAACAAGTAAATCGCTCGGGTTTCGTTTTACAAGTTTCAACGGTAATGGGTTCAACACACCACCATCCACCAGAAGTCCGGTATCTATACTGATTGGAGTAAATACGCTCGGGATAGAAATTGAGGCGCGTATGGCTTTTAAAAGACTACCCGATTGGAAAACGCACTCTTTGTTGTTTATAATATCAACCGCTACAGCCACGTAGGGTATTGGCAAATCTTCAATGTTGATATCGGGGATGAGGTTTAGCTTACGCATGCGCTCAAAAACCTTGTCGCCTTTTACAAAACCTTTTGTGGTAAGGGTAAAATCTATGAGCGAGAGAACATCTTTCTTGTTTAGCGTTACAACCCAGTCTCTAAATTCAGTTATTTTGCCTGCGGCATATAATCCACCAACTAATGCACCCATGGACGAGCCTGCAATTGAAGTTATACTGTAACCTCTCGCCTGTAATTCCTCAATAACTCCAATATGTGCAAGCCCCCTAGCTCCGCCACTCGATAGTACCAATGCTACATTTTTTGATTTGCTAGAGGTTTTCATGGATTTGAATTTAAGAATGTGTTTCTATGATATTGTATATGATGTCACCCTGAACTTGGTTCAGGGTCTCACAATTAGATTCTGAAACAAGTTCAAAATGACCGCTAAAATGTTATTGACAACAAATTAGTAGTCTATTCTACTTTCCTTTTTATCCCATTCGCGGAAAGGAAGTACCCCTTTCTCTGGATTAAGCTGAATAAAGGGAATTCGGCGACGGTCGAAACTAAAGTTGATTTCATCGTAAATAAAACCATCGTCGAAACCGTGGTACGATGCCATATGCTTGTTCCCAGAGAAGTATACTGCATCAAATCTTGCCCAGTAAATTGCTCCAAAGCACATGGGACATGGCTCGCACGATGTGTAAAGTACACAACCATTAAGTTGAAATGTATTTAAGTTTTTGCAGGCATCCCTAATTGCCATTACCTCAGCGTGTGCCGTGGGATCGTTTGTTGATGTAACGTGATTGTTGCCACGACCAACTATTTTCCCATCCTTTACCACTATTGCACCAAAGGGGCCGCCTTCATTAGCCAAAACACCTTTAATTGCAAGGTTAATGGCTTCATCCATAAATGATTCGTGAGTATTCATATCTGCTTTATTCTGTTGTCCTAATTTACGAAGAATTGAGTAATTATAGTTTGAAAACTAACAAAAATAAGTTCTGAATATCAATATAAAAAGTATTGGTTCAAACTTGGAAATTATATGAAGT
>CAZTVB010000171.1:0-6289 GCA_964616315.1 uncultured Rikenellaceae bacterium | reverse complement strand
ACGGAAAAGAAACCCCCAGGCAAAAGATGATTGGCATGATGTACCTCGTGCTAACAGCTATGCTTGCATTAAACGTATCTTCCGAGGTTCTTGAAGCTTTTGTTTTAGTAGATAATGGTCTTTCCAGAACTACTGACAACTATAAAGTAAAAAATGAAAAAATCTATACAGAGTTTGATAATGCAATGTTAGTAAATCCTGTGAAGGTTGGACCATGGAAAGAGAAATCAGATGAGATAAAAACTAAGGCAAGAGAGATTTACGATTATGTTCAAGATTTAAAGATTGAAATTGTAAAAGCATCTGAAGGAGAAGAAACTCCTGCAATTGAAGGGAAATTAGTAATTAGTGAAAAAATTGAAGCAAAGAGTGATCTAGATAAAGCAGCGAAAATTCTAATTGGTCTAGAAGGTAACGGTAAAGCTTTTGAACTTAAAAGAAAGATAATATCATTTCGTGAGTACATTGTAAAACTGATTGATCCTGAAAAGGGCGCAGAATTAATTAAGTCAATTAATGGGATTTTAAATACAGATGATCCCCCTGTAAAGGAAGATGGTACCCATAACTCATGGGAAAGTGCTCGTTTTGAGCACATTCCGCTAATATCTGTGATGCCACAGTTAACAAAGGTTCAGGTAGATATATTGAATACCGAAGCCGAGATTTTGAATTATTTGCTACAACAAATCGGTGCATCTGACTTTAAGTTTAATGTTCTTAAGGCAACAGTTATACCTAATTCTAATGTAGTTTTTCAGGGTACAGATTTTAAAGCAGAAGTTTTTCTAGCTGCGTCTGATACCACACAACAACCCAGAATATATCTATGTCGTTACGATTCAGTTTTTAATTCTGTAACTCGTGAATACGATTATAGACCTATCGGTAACGAAGAAAATATTTCAGTAGATAAAAGTGGAAAAGGTCAATTCACCAGAAGAGCAGGTAGTACTGGTTCGATTTCTTGGGGTGGACTAATTGAAATGAAGGCCCCCGATGGAACTATCGTAAGGAAGCCTTTTAAACATAGTTATGTAGTTATTCCGCCGAACGTTGTTATTGCTGCGACCAAAATGAATGTACTTTACTTAGGTGTTGATAACCCATTGGATATTTCTATACCTGGAGTATCGCCCGATAAGGTTTCTGCAACAATAAGTAAAGGTTCAATAAAATCAGTTGGGAGTGGAAGTTATGTTGCACAACCAGGAGGAGGTACTGCAACTTGTGAGATAACTGTTTACGCAGAGGGTGAGGGTAGGCGCAAGCAAGCAATGGGAACAAAAACCTTTAGAGTGAAAAAAGTTCCACCTCCATTCCCAAGGGTTATAGGGGTTACTGGAAAATCAGTCGAGAGGAACCAACTTGCCGCTTCGTTAGGAGTTGTTGCTGAAATGCCTCAAGACTTTGATTTTGAACTAAAATATAAAGTAGTTGGCTTCAAATTATCTTCAACTATAGGAGGCTTTTTACAGGAGAAAGAATCCACAAGTTCAAGATTTACTGAAGAACAAAAGAAAATTATTGGCAGTTTGAGAACTGGAAATCAGGTTGCAATAACTGATGTTAAGGCAGTTGGGCCAAGCGGTGAAGTTGTTGAATTGACAGATATGGTATTAAAGATCAGATAAGATTACAGATATGAAAAGACTAATTATCTTATTTTCAGGATTATCAATGTTTGCTTGTTCATTTAATGCTCAGGCACAAGATAGAAAAGAGAGCTTGGTGAGAGATGGGTTTTATACCCGAGAAACTATCCCTGCTCGACAACCAATCCCTTATCCTTATATAAGAGAATCAGATGTGATGTTCTCTAAAAGAGTATGGAGAGTTATAGATCTACGTCAGAAGATAAATTACCCTTTGTACTTTCCTACTCAGATTATGTTAGATAGGGAAAGTTTGGTTCAGAGGTTAGTTAGAGCCATTAAGTACAATGAGATTACGGCTTACGATAGTGACTTAGATGGTGAGTTTACAACCAGATTATCGTATGATCAGGTGCTTGCTAATATGGAAGCTGTTGATAGGGTTGAAAAGCAAACAGATGAAAATGGTCAGGAGGTTGAAGTTCCTATAAAAGGTGAAATTAAGTGGAATGCTATTAAGGAACTAATGGTGAAAGAAGAGTGGTTTTTTGATAAGCAGAGATCTGTTATGGATGTTAGAATAATTGGAATTTGCCCAATTATGCACTCTATGAGAATATTAAATACAGGTGGAGAAGAAGAGCAGGCTGGAGAAATTACTCGTAAGCAGTTGTTTTGGGTATACTTCCCCGAAGCTCGAACCGTTTTAGCGAATACAGATGTGTTTAATTCTTTTAATGATGCTCAAAGAGTATCTTTTGATGATATTTTCTTCAAACGAAGATTTACTTCCTATATTATTAAAGAGTCAAACGTTTGGGATGATAGAAGAATTGCCGACTACACTTTTGGGGGTATTCAAACCATGCAGGAGTCCGATAGGATTAAAAACGAGTTGTTCGATCTTGAGCACGATTTGTGGGAATACTAATATCAAAACTGAAATAAAAAAGGCTGCCGGAAGGCAGCCTTTTTGGTTATGAAAATTTTTCTCCCTGTTCTAATTGAATATCGCTTACAAAGTTTTTTATCTGCTGTTCATCTTGCATCCTGCAAATAAGCAGAACATCGTTTGTATCAACAATTATATAGTTAGTTAGACCCTGTACAACAACCATTTTGTCTTTACTTGAACTGACAATTGTGTTTTCAGTATTGTAAAGTTTTACATTGTTCGATAAAGTTGCATTGCCTTTACTATTTCTGGGAACGTGAGTATACAGAGAGCCCCAGGTTCCCAAATCGGACCAGCCAAACTCTGAGCAAACAACGTAAACATTTTCTGCTTTTTCCATTATTCCGTAATCAATAGAGACATTTCTACATTCAGAATATGTTTTTTCAATAATTTTGTTCTCAACATGTGAGCCAAAACTTGATGATGCATCTTTAAAAAGCGTACTAATCTCAGGTAGATATTCATCAAAGGCTTTTGAGATTGCATTTAAACTCCATACGAATAATCCGGAATTCCAAAAAAATTCGCCACTGTCCATAAAAACTTTTGCAAGTTCTAAGTTTGGTTTTTCCGTAAAAGTTTTCACTTTGTGAAGGCCAGAGTAACCCTTCACTGGTTTATCAATTTGAATGTATCCATAGCCTGTTTCCGGACGACTAGGCTTAATACCTAAAGTTAGAAGAGCATCGTTTTTCTCAGCAAACACAACTGCGTTTAGGACAGTTTCAACAAATTTATCTTCGTTTAGAATTAAGTGGTCGCTGGGGGCCACTATTGCAATTGCATTTGGGTTTGTTTGTTGAATTTTATAGGTTGCGTAGGCAATACATGGGGCAGTATTTCTTCTCATGGGTTCGAGAAGAATTTGTTCCGACTTTACTTTTGGTAATTGTTCCAAAACTAAATCGTGGTAAATAGTGCTTGTTACAATAAGTATATTTTCTGCAGGGCAAATCTTTTCCATTCTGTCGAAGGTTTGCTGAAGTAAGGATTTGCCTGTACCCAAAATATCAATAAATTGCTTTGGTCGAGATGTTCGGCTTAGAGGCCAGAAACGGCTTCCAATGCCGCCAGCCATTATAATGCAATAAAGATTATTACGTTCTGCCATGCTTCAAATTTTTAAATAAACTGCAAACGTACTCAATTTTTGTTTTCAATAAAAATCAAACATTACCTTTGAGATAACATTCGTTAATATCGGATTAGTACATAATTATCCATACTTTTGTACTAAGTAATGTGAAGTAATATAGTATTGATATGAAGATATTCCACCTATTTGGAGAGTATATTTTACTTTTGGTTAAGGTGTTTACAAAACCGGAGCGAGGCAAAATTTACTATTCCTTAATTGTAAAGGAAATTGATAAGTTAGGAATACACTCTATTGGAATTGTGGCTATAATATCTGCTTTTATGGGAGCAGTTATTACTCTTCAAACAGCTTATAATACTGAGAATCCATTTTTACCTGAGTATTTAATAGGTCTAGCTGCTAGAGATAGTATACTTCTTGAGTTTTCATCTACAATTATAGGACTTATACTTGCAGGAAAGGTTGGTTCTAACATTGCCTCTGAGTTAGGAACAATGCGCGTTACTGAGCAGATTGATGCGCTGGAGATAATGGGTGTTAATTCTGCCAGCTATTTGATTTTGCCAAAGATTGTGGCCACCATTCTTTTTAACCCATTCCTTACTATGCTCAGCATTGTTATTGGAATAATTGGTGGCTGGTCTGTTGGGGTTTTTACAGGAGTAGTAACTACTCAATCATATATTGAAGGTATTAGGTATGCCTTTATTCCATACTATATAACCTACGCCATTATTAAAACCATTGTGTTCGCATTTTTAATTACCACGATTTCAGCTTTTTATGGGTACAGGGTTCAGGGAGGCTCGTTAGAAGTTGGACAGGCCAGCACTAGGGCCGTTGTTATGAGTAGTGTTTTTGTTTTGCTTTTTAACCTTATATTAACTCAATTACTACTATCATGATAACACTGAACCATGTTAGCAAGTCGTTTGAAGGTCGCGAAGTTTTAAGCGATATCAGTGCAGTTTTTGAGAAGGGCAAAACCAACCTTATCATTGGTCAGAGTGGTTCTGGGAAAACAGTTCTTTTAAAAAGCATTGTTGGCTTGCACGATATTGATGAAGGAGAAATTTATTTCAACGACATACTTTTTAACAAACTCAACTTCAGTGGCAAAAAGGAAATCCGTAAAAAGATGGGTATGCTTTTTCAGGGGTCTGCCTTGTTTGACTCTTCTACTGTTGAGGAGAATGTTATGTTCCCTCTCGAAATGTTTACCGATATGACCAAGGAGGAAAAGCTCGATAGGGTAAACTTTTGCTTGAACAGGGTTAACATTATCAACTCAAATCATCTTTTCCCTGCAGAAATTAGTGGTGGTATGAAGAAGCGTGTTGCAATTGCACGGGCAATTGCTCTTAACCCTGAGTTTTTATTCTGCGATGAGCCAAACTCTGGTCTAGACCCCAGAACATCGGTAGTGATTGATGAGTTGATTAAAGAGATTACTGTTGAGTACAATATAACCACAATTGTAAACACCCATGATATGAACTCAGTAATGAGCATGGGCGATAAGGTGATATACATTTACGAAGGCAAAAAGTGGTGGGAAGGCTCCAGTGCAGAAATACTAGATAGCGATAACAAGGAGCTTAACGACTTTGTTTTTTCATCAGAGTTAACGAGGAAAATTAAAGGGTTATAGCGGTTATCCGTGCACTTTTATCCACTTAAGTTTTTCAGGCTCTAGAATTTCAATTGTAGTACCTTCTATCCTAATAATGTTGTCTCTACGTAGCTCTGAAAGAATTCGGACAACATTCTCAACCCTCATATCAATTAGCTCCGCTATTTCCTTCCTGGAAATTGGGAGGTTGAATTTTGTAGTACCGTAAACCTCGTTAGCAAAATAGCATATTATGAAGGCAACCCTGCCTCTTAGTTGACGTAAGTCCAAATCGAGCCGGGTGTTAATTAATATGTCTGAAACGTGTGATATTTTCTCCAGTAAACTTTGTGCAAAAACACCATTGCCTCTAATTAAATCCATAACCATACTGTAATCTACACTACAAAACTCAGAATCTTCAATGGCAATTATAGAGTACTGATATATTTTTGAAGAAAATAGGCTAAGCAACCCAACAAAATCATTAGGAGTAGCTATACCAACAATTTGTTCTCTACCGTCTGGAGTGTTGCGAACTAATTTGGCCAAGCCAACTCTCAAGAAAATAAATGCCTTAATCTCATCGCCTTGCTTGCATATAGTGGCGCCTTTTTTAACAGAGTTGAATGTTTTACCACTAGTTAGCAATTCGAGTTGTCCCGAATTAAGCGAAGCAAAAACCGCTGACCTAAAGCCGCAATCGGCACATTTAGAACTGGGACAAGCATCTCCTATCATATCTACCTATTTTGATATATATCAAACTTGATTTTTAACAAGCACTATAAAACTACAATATTTAACTAAAAAACAGATATTTGAGAATATAAAAAGTAGTAAAAACTAAAACCAAATATAATGAAAAGAATTGTAATTCTTGGTGCTGGTACGGGAGGTACAATAATGGCCAATAAGCTCCGTAAGGCTTTAGAGCGCGATGAGTGGGAAATAACCATTGTGGATAAAGAACCCAACCATTACTATCAGCCAGGTTTTCTGTTTATTCCTTTTGGGATTTACGG
>CAZTVB010000170.1:0-6332 GCA_964616315.1 uncultured Rikenellaceae bacterium | reverse complement strand
TAAAAATTTTCTTCTATCCATTTATTCTATTCTGTTAATCAGTTAATTATATAAAAGTTGATAGAAAAACGATTAAAAAAAATCTCCTGTACAATACTTGCACAGGAGATTCTGTATTTTAGATAGATTTCTCTATGCTTCTGCGGGTAATACAGATACGTACGACTTATTATCGGCCTTTTTGCGGAACGATACAACACCGTCGATTAAAGCGAACAATGTATGATCTTTACCAATTCCTACATTTTGACCAGGATTGTGTACAGTACCTCTTTGGCGAACTAGAATATTTCCAGCCTTTGCCGTTTGACCACCATAAAGCTTAACGCCTAAACGTTTGCTATGTGATTCTCTACCGTTTCGTGAGCTACCAACTCCTTTTTTGTGTGCCATGACTTGATAATATTTTTGTTATTACGCAACTATTTCAGAAATCTGAATTTGAGTATACTGTTGACGGTGACCGTTCTTAACTTTATACCCTTTACGTCTTTTTTTCTTAAAGATGATAACTTTATCACCTTTTACGTTGTTTAAAATCTTAGCAGTTACCGAAGCATTCTTAACTTCTGGTTTACCAATGGTTACTTTACCATCGTTATCAACGAGTAGAACTTTCTCGAACTTAACTTCAGCTCCAACCTCGCCTTCTAAAAGGTTTACAAAAAGTTTTTGGTCTTTTTCTACCTTCATCTGCTGTCCTGCAATATCAACAATAGCGTACATCGTATCTTAGTATGAAATGTTTAACTTATTTTGGCTTGCAAAAGTATAAAAGAATAATTAATCGGCAAAGAATTAATCACTTTTTTTCTTAAAAAGTATTACTAAATAGCACAACTCCTGTCACATAATGACTTAGGCTAACTCTACTTGTACCATTTGGGTTCCATTTGCGCATGGGTGTCCTGAATTAACTTGTTAACATCTTTAGTCAACTCGGCCACATCGGTCTCTTTAAACGACTCGTAAGGTATTTCGGGCAACACTCTTATGGTGAAAGTCTGAACCAAACTTATAATTCCTGGCTTGGGCAAAACATCCTTAGAACCTTCTATTACCAATGGCAAGATAGACACTTGCGCCTGCTTGGCCAACAAGAACGCTCCTTCCTTAAACCGTAGAACTCTTCCATCTGGAGTTCTTGTCCCTTCTGGGAAAATCAACACAGAACTTCCCATTTTTAAATCTTCACCACCCTCATGGAGCAGCTTTTTACTGCTAAAAGCATTTTTCCTATCAATAAGGATATATTTGTTCAATAGTAGATTCCACCCAATAACAGGAACTCTTATCAACTCCCGCTTAGCAACCCACTTGAAGTGTGTGTTAATTCTATAAAGCAAGGCTATATCAAAAGCACTTTGATGATTCGATACAATAACATAGACTTTATCCTTATTGATATTCTCCTTACCCTCAAACTTAATCCTCCAAAACGGATTTAGGTGAATATGGAACATCGCCCAAAAAATGGAGTAACGATGTAGCCAGAAAAGTCTTTTATCCCACCAAAATGTTAGTAACCACACCGCAAAATCTCCCCAAAAAAGAGTAAAAGCCAATACTCCCATAATAATCCACACCAATGCCGAGCCTATAAGTTGAACAAAATATTTGAGTTTTTCCATAGCGTTTAATACCTTTGGTTAAAATAAGACTTCGCAAAATTACGTTTAACTTCTAAAACAACAACTATGAAACCATTTAAATCAGCACTACCATTTGCCACTTGGATGTTAAGAATAACTTTTGCCGCGTACATCTTTATAAGTAATGTAAAGGGAGTTAACCCTATTAACCCTGAAAGCATCAACTTCTACCTTTCACTTGCAATGCTTATACTGTCGGTGTTGCTAATTGTGGGGGGCTTTATGTCAAAACAGACAATTACAGTACTTTCCGCACTCATAATTAGTCTTATTCTTGCCTATAGATTAGTAATCCCTTTTCCTGATTTAATTGCCACCTCAACCTTCAAACAACTATTGCTAATTTCTCTTTCATTCTTTTTTGTAGCCAGAGGAAACTAGCCTTTTTAATTGAATTTAGACCAATATCACAACTTTTTTTGATAATTTAGTGTAAGGTTATGTATCATTTTTTGTATGTAAATAGTAAGATTTAATAAATGGCATTAACTTTGCAACGTTTTCTGAAAGAAAAATTTATGAAAAAAATCTTTTTATTTATTATAATCTCAGGCATTTTATCTACTGGCTTTGCCCAGAATAATGGGATGATGATGGACACCATTATTCTTGTGAGCAGTAAAAAAATTATTGGGAAAGTTCAGAGTGTTGGTTCTTCTAAAATAACATTCTATAAAGCTGAAACAAATAAGGTTGAAGACATCACCCGTAAGCAAATACATAAAATTCTGTATAGCAATGGTAGAGTTGAGGCGTTCAACAGTATGGCATTCCAAGAACTTGAAACCACAAACTTTCAATCAGTTATTATTACTGAAAACCCTTCCGATGTTGAAGGTCTGTATGCGTACGGCCAAATTCAAGCAAAATCGGGTACTAGCAGCAAAACAGCAAAGGCTGCTGAAAAAAATGCCCGAATAAGATTGCAACGCAGAGCTGCTGCCCTAGGTGCAATTTATGTTCTTATTACTAAAAGCGAAACTAGAGGTGGTTACAAAGAAGTGCCTACTCATTTTTATGAAGGCATAGCCTACGGTGTAGACCCCCCAAAAGAAGGTCAAAAAAAATAGTCTAACAGAAATATTCATGAGTTAATTTTACGGATAGGCGATTTTGAAAGAAGTCGCCTATTTCGTTATCGGCAATTGCGATAGCAATATCTTTGGCAGAATGCACCTTCCCAACAAGCAAAAGCCTCAAGCGCTCTAAAATTTCATCCGAAATATCGACTCCGCTAAAACTCAAATCATCAACATAACCCTTAACTACACTTACCTTTACAGTTAACTCTCCTGCTGATGTTTCAATTTTTTTTATCACCTCATAAACAGGGGAATAGCCATAATTCCATTCCCAAGTCGAATACTTTGAATCAATTAAAGCACCTACAGCATCGTTATCCTCATTAGTTAGAGAATACTCCTCCGATTCCTGAAAGAAACTTAGCATAAAACCAATAAGAATCTCCTCAAAAAAAGCCACATCCATTGGCGATGGAAGAAAATCGACAATATTTGCCACTGAACTTCGGATTGACTTTACAGCATTATCGTGGTACTTCGACAAATCGACCCGAATAGCCTCGTTCAACCTATCCAAGTCCGACTGAAAAAGCAGCGTTCCATGGTGCAAAACTCTCTTACGGTAAAGGTGCTCTGCATTACCCGATATTTTCTTATCGCCCACACGAATATCGTTCTTTCCACCCAAGAATGCATCAACCCCAAATCCCTGAAGTATATCAATAATTGGCTCGGTATAACGCTTAAAATTCACCAACTGTCCCTCTGCCCCATTCATTATAAAGCAAAAATTGATATTACCCAAATCGTGGTATACCGTTCCACCACCTGACAATCGTCGAACAACAGGAATACCATAAGTTTCCACAAACTGATGATTTATCTCCGCATTGGTATTCTGATGCTTACCCACAATCACCGAAGGATTGTTTCGGTAGATTACAAAAAAGTCATCCGCATTATTCTTAAGCAAATACTCCTCTGTTGCTATGTTAAAGTAGGGATTATGTCCACGTTGATGAAGAACTTTTAGCATACAATCTGTTTTGAAAGCCAAATATAATTTCTCAATTTGATAATTTGACAACGATATATAAAAAACAACTGATTTTAAGAATGAATAAAGGCAATACAATTTATCTATTTTGACAAAACAATTGATTTTATTTTCTTTGCCATCTCAAAAACAGGATAAGATGGAAACCTACGAAAGCAAAGTTGTAGCAATTAGCAAGCGTGCAGAGGATATTTACAAAATACTATCGGATTTCCGAAATTTTACTCCACTTGTGGAGGGTAAGGTAGATAACTGGCAAGCCGATGAAACCAGCTGTAGCTTTAGCTATCAGGGAATGGGGCCAATGGGGTTGAAGCTTGTTGAGAAAGAGGAGTTCACTACGATAAAACTTACGGGCGACGAACGTGTCCCTTTGCAGTTTTTCCTCTGGGTACAACTAAAAGAGGCTGCAGCCTACGACACCCGAATGAAAATTACCATTAAGGCAGAACTTAACATGATGATGAAGATGATGCTTGGTAAAAAGTTAGAAGAAGGTGTTAATGCCCTTGCCGAAGGAATTGCTAAAGCATTCAACGCAATTTAAATCACAAAAGTAACCTCCTTAAACGCAAACGAACGCTCCTCACCTTTCTCGGTTTGGAGCATCAGTTCTCCTGTTGGTTTTACTCCAACAATTTTTGCTTTAAACTCATCGCTACTTGCGCGGTAGATGCAGTAAATATCTTTCCTGTATAATTTGTTCAAATACTCCGAATCGATAAACGTTACCTCTCCACTCTTTGCTTGAATGTAGCGTTCGTTAAAGCAACTCAAGAACTCTTCCAAAGCAGTTTTCACATCAAAAACTCGGTTCGTTTCAATTGTCAAGGAAGTTGGATTGGGTAAATCGGCCGAGAACTCTTTCTGATTTAAGTTGATACCTATTCCCACAACCGATATATCGAGTTTTGAAGAACTGAAACTGTTCTCAATAAGGATTCCTGCAACTTTATTATTTTCAATGTAAATATCGTTGGGCCATTTTATTGCAACATTCTTATCACCTAAATATGCACCAATCCAATCACAGACAGATATTGCAGCAATTTTCGATATGAGAAATTGCTCATCAACCCTTAAGAAGTCCGGTCGGAGCAGAATACTAAAAGTTAAATTCAACCCCTGTTCGCTCTCCCAGCTATTGCCCCGCTGCCCCCTACCCTGCTCCTGATATTTTGCGGCAACAACAATTCCCTCATCACTACCACTACGGGCAGAATCCATACAAATATCGTTAGTGGAGGAAACCTTATCGTGCCAAACCGTTTTAAAATCTAAACTATTGTTGCTTTGCATTTTAGTGCTGATATGCCTTTTAGTAAAGTTACAATTTTATTCCCAAACTATACAAACACAGGAAAAATAAACGGATTATGATTGGTTTAGTTACAAAATAAGCACAAGGTTTATTGAATATTTTATAAATTGACCCGACAATTGACATCAAGATGAAACCAGTATTTTTTAAAAACGCAATTGAATTCAGAGAATGGCTATCGAAAAATCATCTCTCCGAGAATGAACTATACGTTGGCTACTATAAGGTTAACACTGGCAAACCAAGCCTAACATGGTCGGAATCGGTTGACCAGGCCATTTGTTTTGGCTGGATTGATGGAGTTCGAAAATCCATTAATGATGAGTCATATAGCATCAGATTCACACCCCGCAACCCCAAAAGCAACTGGAGCGAAGTGAATCTTAAGAAAGCGGAAGAACTTATTTCGTCGGGATTAATGCAACCCAAAGGGCTTGAACTGTATAACAACCGCAAAATTAAAACTGACAAAGAATACAGCTATGAGAATAAACTCAAGAATCTACCAAATCATTTAGAAAACAAAATAAAAGGGAATAAACTTGCGTGGAAGTTCTTCAACTCCCAATCCGATTCTTACAAACGAACAATTTTCCATTGGATACTTTCCGCAAAGCAGGATAAAACGAAGGAAATACGAACCGAGAAACTAATTAAACTAAGTGAACTTGGGCAAAAACTATTTTAGACAAACGCCTAAACTTAATGCCAACCCAGTTGTTTTATAATTCAAAATCAAAACTTTTGCGTATGGATATAAGTACAGCAATGCAAAACTTAAACTGGTTTGCAGTATTGGTAGCAGCACTATCCACATTCCTGATTGGAGGAGCATGGTATGCTGTCTTTGAGAAAGGTTGGATGGAAGCTAATAACTTTACTAAGGACGACTTACATAAACGAAACATCGCCCTTGTTTTTGGGCTATCGTTTATACTTGCGTTTATTATGGCACTAAACCTTGCTCTATTTATTGGTGAGGGCGATGCTGCATTTGGTGCTATTGCTGGATTCCTTGCAGGATTTGGATGGGTAGCACTAGGCTTAGCCATAATTTCTCTGTTCGAGAATCGTTCTCTAAAGTATTTCTTAATAAATGGGGGCTATATGGTTGTATCGTTCACTATAATGGGGATAATTCTTGGCGCTTGGAAATAAGTATCTTTTAAATCTATCAATAAAGACCTACTAGTTAATACTATAGGTCTTTTTTACATATTATTAGCCATTTTTTTTGCCTCAAGTTGAAATTTGCACTAATTTGTGTGGAACATAAACAA
>CAZTVB010000169.1:0-6358 GCA_964616315.1 uncultured Rikenellaceae bacterium | reverse complement strand
TGATAGACTTCATGGATAAAGATCAGTATGCTCCTTATGCTCATACTGCATTAGTTAATTCAGGAGAAACAGGTTTGGAGATGCTTGAGTTAGCCTTGCAAAGAACCAATACTTCAGCTAAATTCAAGGAGCGAATACTTAGGCTAATCCCTGAAACAGGGAGTAGAATAGCCTCCAATGTGCTTTTCATCCATTTGTCGGTAAAATCTAAATTACGCTCAATTGTAGTTGAGGGTTTAATCTCCCTTAATTTCGAAGCAGACGATAAGGAGCGATTGTACTTACGAAAAATGATTATTGAACAGGTAGGTATCTGTGTATGGAATTTAAACGCATTCTACCATTGCCCAAGCAATAATTTATACCCTCAGCTAAAGGACGAGTTAGAAAAGGAATACCATTCGAGTTTACGTGATTTGTTTGATTTGTTGAAGCTGGTTTACGATAAGAACTCTATTGAAAAGGTAATTGAGAATCTTGAAGCGGGAACGGGTCAAAGTATTTCTTTTGCAGTGGAATTAATTGATACATTCCTTGACGAAGAATTAAAACCATATATCATTCCTTTGTTAGAAGATTCAAGTACTAGCAATAAACTCTGGGCGCTTGAGAATTACTATCCTTTAAGGCATTACACTTCCGATGAGTTGCTAAAAGCAATACTCAGTCGCGATAATAACTTGATAGGAAAAGAGGCTAAAATTTATGCACTTAATGGTTTTGAGTATAATGTGGCCAACGAGTTGAATCCCGATTTGGTAGCCCAAATGTTCAACACCGATAAGTATCTACGACAGATTTCGGCTAAAATTATTGAGGGGATTAATCCAAATGAATATTTGAGTTGCAAAAAACGCTTACCCGATAAACTCAGGGTTGAATTGGATAGATTGATGGATATTTCCAAATCTACTGAAAGTACTGTAGTGGATAGAATTAATTTTTTAAAGCAAGTTCATCCTGAAGATACTGGAGCCGATTCGTTGCTTTTTATTCTTTACAACTCTTCCATGGTAGTTCTGAATGATATTGATGTTAAAGAAGTTGATGTGTTTTACGGGAAACGAATGCTACTTTTTATTGAGAGTGGTAAAATATTAGCCTCAAACAGTAGGGGCGAGTCCCTAGACTTTACAGCTGGCTCAATTTTAAACACATCAGATTACAGTATAGACTCATTAAGAGTTGTTGGTAAAACGTTATTGCATTTTATTGATTTAGATAAAATATATAGCAGTATGTACGACAATGACTATTTAGTTCATTACATGGCCGATATTCAAAATTATTCACTTAACAAATAGAATTAATGGATCTAGAATTTATGAAGCAACAACAAACTACAATTTTTAGACAGTTGATATACAACATTGTGTTTCCTGTTGTTATCGCTTTAATTGTGCTTGGAGTAATAAATTTTAGGAATACAAGAAATATACTGAAAGAGAGCAATAACACTCGGAACAATCTTATTTCCAATGAGCTAACCCAGGTATTGCGATTTCAGGACATTACCCTTTCTATTCTTGAAGAGAACATTAACCCCAAGCTGGAGAACGTTAGTAGTAAATTGGTTATGGAGTACTTTAAATCTACTTCCAAAATTAAGGAGGCCGATTTAAGGCAGATTCGCGAGCAGTTAGGACTCGACCCCAATTTTTACGATTTATACGTAATTGATACCAACGGAATAGTAGTGAATACAACATTTAAGCCAGACATGGGTTTGAATTTCTTTTCGTTTGGCGAGGAGCATAAGTCATTGATAAAGCGGATTTTTAGAGAGGGTGTTTTTAGGAGCGAGAAATTTACCATTGAAGGTACAACTCGTCGCTTAAAAAAATACACCTACGAACCCACTTTGGATGGACTATATATTATAGAACTAGGAGTTCGTTCAAACACAGCAGACGAGATTATCAACCTAATAAAATCTACATTAAACGATTTTAGCGTAAAGGAGAAATCTATTGTATCGGCTGAACTGTTTATGAATGCCGATGACCCTTTCTCCCTTACAAAGACGGAGGAAATTGGTGCCGTTGAAAAAGAGTTTATCAGGCAGCGATTTGCCCAAATGGATACGGTACTAGTTGATAAAAAGGTTGATGGTAAGCACCTTTCGCTTCAGTACATATTTATGGAGTCTAAAAATTCTGAACTTTACAAGGGCTCTGTGATTAGAATTGTATCAGATAGAACCCAGGAAATTTACGACGAGTACTATAGGCTTATCAGTTTCATTGTAATATTTATTCTGGTGCTGTTCACTATTAGTTTCCTTATTTTCCAGAAAACAAGAATGGTAACAGACCCAATCAAGAAGCTTGTTTCGAAGGTAAACCTAATTGCCGATGGTAATTTAAGCGAAAGGGCTGAGGTTGTTGGAAACAATGAGATAACTACCCTTTCAAAGAAATTCAATGTGATGATTGGGCAACTAGAGGAGCTTTATACCGATTTGGATAAGAAAGTTAAGGAGCGAACCGCCGAGGTTGTTGCCCAGAAAGAGGAGATAGAGGCTCAAAAAGATGAACTGGAGAGTCAACGCGACAAACTGGCGGAACAGCAGAAGCATATTATGGATAGCATACTATACGCAAAACGCTTGCAGTACGCTATTTTACCTACTGATGATTTTGTTAAAGAACTTTTTCCTGAATCGTTTATACTTTTCCACCCTAAGGATATTGTAAGTGGCGATATATACTGGTTCTATAAGCAGGGTAATAAAAGATTCTTTTCGGCAATAGATTGTACTGGACATGGTGTGCCAGGAGCGTTGGTATCCATGGTTGGTCATAACTGGCTCGACTATGCGCTAAAAGATTTGAAACTGGATAGGCCAGTCGATATTCTTGAAGCGTTGAATAGTGGTGTTACAACCACCTTCAAGGAACGAGATGAAGATAATGCTGTTAAGGATGGTATGGATATAGCACTATGTTGCGTCGACTATACAACAATGAAACTGGAGTTTGCGGGAGCTTATAATCCTGCCTTAATTATACGGAATGGCGAGTTAATCCAACTAAAAGGAGATAAGTGTCCTATAGGTGCGTTCTCCCGTAGGGCTGCTGCTGGCTATACACATCAGGAGATGGATGTTCAGAAGGGTGATATGATTTATGTATTCTCCGATGGCTATACCGATCAGTTCGGTGGCGACAATAGTCGAAAATTCTTGATGAGTAATTTTAGAAAATTACTCATGGATGTGCATCAACTCCCAGTTAATGAGCAGAAAGATAAGATGGAGGAGGTGCTTTTTGATTGGATGAAGTACGAGAGTCAGCTCGACGATATTCTGGTAATTGGAATTAGAGTATAACAAATATGGCAAACACAGTAAATATTAACCTGGTTTATAATGCTACTTCGAAAAGCACGGAGGCTTTTGCTGCATTGCTCAGGGACGATTTGGCATACTGTTTTAAGCGATTTAAGATATCGGTACAATTGAGTGCAAATAACAATTCCGAGAATCAGTCGGGGGTTAATTTAATTGTTGTGGCATCGGCCGATTTAAACAATACACCATTTTTAGATTCTGCCAATCATACTTTATCACAAAATGCCAAGAGTTATGTCGTTAGCCTTGAGCCTACAAAATATGGGATTTCATCTGCATTGTTTAGGGCTCATTCCTATAACTTTTGGGATAAGGTTGTTGAAACAGGAGAAACGCGATATTTTGTAAAAACCGATAATTCTACCCAGCATCTATACTGGGAACGATTAATTGATATTGTTTCTGAAATTATGGAGTACCAGAGTGGTAAGCCAAAGCTAGGTGCAATATACCTTGCACAAACCCACGAGTCGCAGAATCAGGATAGAGATAATATTAAGAGAGATTTACTGGATCTGGGTTATAGTATATTACCGGAAAATCCAATCAGTAATAATTTCGACGAGTCAACTCAAGAGATCAGAGATGCTTTAAATAAATCTACACTGATTATTCATCCTATACCATCGGTATATTCAGAGTATTTCGCGAATAAGGAAATTTCATTGGTTGAGCATCAGTGTAATTTGTCAGCAAAATTTATTGCCAATGGTGGTAATAGAAAGATAAATAGGATAATATGGATTCCTTCTGAATACGATGTTATTGACGAAAAGAATCAAATATTCTTGGAACGCATTCAGCGCGATTTTGATTTATCGAGTAATACCTTGGTTTTAAAAGTTAACCTAGAGGATTTAAAGAAGATATACCGTAAATTATTATCGGGTGAGAGTTCTGTAGTACAGGAGAGGGAAACTTTGCCCGATTTGTATGTTATTGCCGATAAACAAAACGATTCAATTTCAAACATTATTGATAAAGAAGCTAATTCCGCAGGGTTAAAATTCGGAATTAACTTCCACGGCATTACGTACAACGAACATTTGCGATATTTGGCCAATGCCCAGGTTGTTGTTGTGAATTATACTTTGGAAAATCAACAGTGGATAAATGTTAAGGTTCACGATATTCTTAAATCTCCTGGACTTGAGACTTCCAAACCAAACAAGAAGTTAGTGCTAGTGAAGAGTTCCAAAGATTTAGATACTAGTTTTTTTGAAAATTATTTCAACGAGGTTCGTGTTGTTGAGGCCGATGAAATAAAGTTAAACATACTGTAGAATAATATAATAACTAAGCCATATGGTTACATTAACCAAAAAAGGTGTTGTAACAAACAATCTGTTAAATCCATTTCCAGGATTAAGACCTTTCCATACCAGCGAAGCCCATTTGTTCTTTGGCCGCGAAGGTCAGAGCGAGGAGGTGCTTACTAACCTATCGCAGAATAAATTTGTGGCAGTGCTTGGCGCATCTGGTACAGGTAAATCGTCCCTTATTTATTGTGGATTACTTCCTACCCTTTATGGAGGGTTTTTACATAACGGAAAATCCAGGTGGAAGATTGTAATTACTCGTCCAGGACTTAATCCTATCGGGAATCTTGCAGAGTCCATATCGCAGGTAATGGGAAATAATGCTGATGTTGCAAATCAGAAAACAGATGCTTTTATAGACCAAGCATTACTTAGGCGTTCATCGGCAGGTATTCAGAATGTAATTAATCAGTATGGAATAAATAACGATGAGAATATACTAATTCTTGTTGACCAGTTCGAGGAGCTATTTCGATATCAATACTCGAGCAAGGACTCCACTTCAATTAATCAATCCGAGCATTTTGTAAACCTTCTTTTAAGTGCAGTTAAGCAATCGGAATTGCCAATATATGTTGTAATCACAATGCGTTCCGATTTTATTGGCGATTGCTCCCCATATCAAGGATTAACCAAGGCAATTAACGATAGTCACTACTTGATTCCAAGGATGACCCGCGACGATTTTCGTAAGGCAATAACAGGTCCAGTTGCTGTTGGCGGGGCTAAAATAACCGACCAGCTCGTTCAGCTCCTTCTTAACGAAATGGGCAATAATCCTGACGAATTGCCAATTCTTCAGCATGCATTAATGAGAACCTGGGAGTACTGGATTAATAATACAAATCACGAACATCCAATAGGAATTAATGAGTACGAGGCAGTTGGTAGAATGGAGAAAGCACTCTCGGTTCATGCAAATGAGGCTTATGATGAGATATCGTTTGAGCAAAAAAAGGTTTGCGAGGTTATTTTTAAATCGCTTACCGAGAAGGGTGCCGACAATAGGGGAATTCGTAGACCAACAGCGGTTAGTGAATTAGCCATAATTTCGGAGAGTACACCCTCCGAGGTGATTAGAATCGTTGATATTTTCCGTAAGAAAGGAAGGACTTTTTTAACTCCCGGTCCAAATGTTGAATTAAACGAGAACACCTATATTGATATATCACACGAGAGTTTAATGCGTGTTTGGGATAAGCTTAAAACTTGGGTTGAGGATGAGGCTGCTGCTGTTAAAATGTACTTACGCTTGGCAGAATCGGCCGAACTTTACGATAGAGGCGAAACATCGTTATGGGGACCTCCCGATTTGCAACTTGCACTGAATTGGCGTGAAAAGCAAAAGCCAAACTTGGCCTGGGCTGTTCGGTATAACCCCGCATTTGAGCGTACTATGGTTTACCTCAAAACAAGCGAGGAAGAGTATATTGCCGAGGAGGAGAATAAAATACGTTTGCAAAAAAGGGCTATCCGTCGTTCAAGAATAGTAGCGGTAGTATTAGGTACCGCGGCAATTATTTCGATTGGTCTTGGAATCTTAGCTTTAGTTCAACGTCAGGATGCTTTGAAAGCACAGGACGAGGCTGTTGCCCAAAAAGAGATTGCAACAAAGAATGCAGAGGAGGCGCAAACAGAGAGAGAGAGAGCGTTAGAGAATGAACGGTTGGCTACAATCCAAAAAGAT
>CAZTVB010000168.1:0-6405 GCA_964616315.1 uncultured Rikenellaceae bacterium | reverse complement strand
AAAACCAAATATCCGAAAAAAGTAATTAAATATCAACTTAAATTGATGTTTTAATAATCCGTTTAGTTAGGCATATTTAGGTTAAACTTAATTGAGTATCTTTGCAGAAAAGATTAAAAACTATGGAAGGAACAAGACTGCAGAAGGTAGCGCGCTTAATACAAAAAGACCTTGGGGAAATTTTTCAGCGCGAAGGGGCAGCGTTATTCCCAGGTAAAATGATAACTATTACGCAAGTTCGTGTTAGCCCCGATTTAGGTTTGGCAAAGGTTTACATCAGCATATTTCCAACTCAGGGCACAGAAGCCACGCTTGAGTTAATTAGGCATCAGGTTAAAACGCTTAGGCTGGAGTTGGGGAAACGTGTAAGGCATCAACTTAGAGTAATTCCTGAACTTGCTTTTTTTGTTGACGATTCGTTGGATTATATTGAGAATATTGACCGCCTTTTAAACAAGTAGTCCAATGATTAAGTTTCTTGTCTCTTTTACTACAAGGTTTATTCCGCGTCATTATCTTCAACTATTTGCAGCTTTTGCATTAAAAACATTGGGTGTTTTTTACCTTGGCAATAAATTTGAAGACCCCATTTCGGGGATAAAGTACCGAAAGTTACTTCCTTACGGAAGAACAAAGGTTCGCGAAAATGCTTTAGCTCCGCATTCAATGTCGCTGGAGCGGCACAGGTTAATTTGGCTCTATTTGCGCGAAAAAACCAGTTTCTTTACTGAGCCCCAAAAGATTCTTCATATTGCCCCAGAATATTGCTTTTTGAAGGTTTTCAAAAAGCAACGGAATTTGGACTACGTAACTGCCGACTTAATTTCGCCTTGGGCCGATGTTAAGATGGATGTTCAGGCAATTCCTTTCACTGATTCCCAGTTCGATGTGGTTATTTGTAATCACGTTTTGGAGCATGTCGATTCCGATTTTAAAGCAATGCAGGAGATTCATCGGGTTTTGAAGCCTGGTGGCTTTGCAATTCTTCAGGTTCCAATGGATTTATCGATGGATAAAACGCTGGAGAATCCAGAGTATAATACACCCGAGTTGCGTGAGCAGCATTACCAGCAACGCGATCATTTGCGTTTGTACGGAAAGGATTATGGTGCTCGTCTAAGTAGTGCAGGTTTTGTGGTAGATGAAAATGATTACGTGAAAACCCTACCTGTTAATTTGGTTGAGCGTTATGCTTTGCCAAAGGATGAAATCCTATATGTTTGTCGAAAAAGTTAGCGAATAACCATATGCGATTGCCATTCTACATAGCCCGTAGGTACTTGTTCGCGAAAAAATCGCATAACATCATCAATATTATATCATTAATATCGTTGGTGGGCGTGGCTACTGGGGTTATGGCGTTGGTTATTGTTCTTTCGGTGTTTAACGGGTTCGATTCGTTAATTGCACGGCTATACTCCAGTATCGATTCCGATATTAGAATATTACCTACCACAGGAAAAACCTTTAGTGTTTCAACTGCTGAATTTGACAAAATCAGAGAATTAAAGGGGGTTGCTGTTTTCTCCGAAGTATTGGAGGAAAATGCCCTTTTCAAGTATCGCAGCAAGCAGCATATAGGCGTTATTAAGGGCGTTAGCAAAAATTATGTCGATTTAACGGGCTTGGACTCAATGCTTATTGATGGAGGATTTACACTGTGGAACGGGAGTCAGCCAATGGCCATTATGGGACAAGGAGTTGCCTATTACCTAAATGCAAGTTTGGCACATTTTGACCCACTGGTTGTGTATGTGCCTAAGCGAGGTAAAGCTACTTTATCGTTAGAATCAGCATTTGGCCGAAAAAATATAATGCCCTCGGGAGTTTTTGCTGTTGAGCAGGAGTTTGATACACAGTATATTATTACGCCCGTGGAGTTTGTTCGCAATTTGTTGGCTTACGATTCTACAACCGTAACCTCCGTTGAGTTAAAGGTGACAAAAGGCTTCAATCCTGAGCGATTAAAAGGCGAGGTTGAGAAAATTCTCGGGAGTGACTTCAAGGTGCAAAATAGGTTTCAGCAGAACGAGTCGCTTTACCGAACCATGAAATCGGAAAAATTTGCCATTGGAATGATTCTTACGCTTATACTTATAATCGCCTCGTTCAACATTGTGGGCTCTTTATCAATGCTAATTATTGAGAAACGTAAGGATGTCGAAACTCTTCGGAGTTTAGGAGCCGACAATGATTTAATTCGGAAAATATTCTTAACCGAAGGTTTACTTATATCAATTGGTGGAACAATTATAGGTACAGCGCTGGGGCTTATTGTTTGCTGGGCGCAAATAACTTTCAAACTTATTAAACTGGAAGGGCGTGGCAGTTTTATTGTTGATGCCTACCCTGTAGATGTTCAGTTTGGCGATATTGCTCTTATATTGCTAGTTGTTCTAACAATAGGATTTGTTGCTGCTAGGTTTCCAGTGCAAATGATAACCAAGAGAATTCTAAATACACCCGATAAAAATCGACTCTAGGATTTACGATTATGTAAACCGCACTCCTTGGTTTCTGGATTTTCCCACCACCAACGGCCTGCTCTAACATCTTCGCCAGGGAATATTGCACGAGTGCATGGCTGACAACCAATACTTGGAAATCCTTTGTCGTGCAGAACATTGTATGGCACATTGTGTTCCTTTATGTAATCCCAAACCTGTTGCTCTGTCCAATTAATAAGTGGATTTAGTTTGATAAGGCCATTGGCCTCGTCCCATTCCACCATTTCGTTTTGTGTGCGGGTGGTGGATTGCTCGCGTCGTAGCCCACAAATCCAAACATCTAGGCCGCTAAATGCACGTTTTAAGGGTTCAATTTTGCGAATGTGGCAGCACTGTTTGCGATTTTCGACCGATTGGAAGAAAAGGTTGATACCCTTTTCGTTTACCATTGCCTCTAGCTTGCTAGGGTCTGGAAAGTATATATCGATTTTAACTTTGTACCGCAAGGAGGTTTTCTCAATCAGCTCGTAGGTCTCGTAAAAAAGTCGGCCAGTATCAAGCGTAAATATCTTTGTAGATGGGTCTATTTTTACAATCATATCAGTTAGCACCTGGTCTTCGGCTCCCATACTGGAGGCAAGTGCTATTTTGCCATTGTATTCTTTCAAAAACCAAGTTAAGGCCTCAGTAGGAGTACTTTGGGCAAACCTCTTGTTGAGACTGTCTATAAGTTCTTTGTGCATTTTAATTTTCTTAACAAATCAGTAAACCAAAACATGTATTTGATTGTTCATCAAAATAAATAGTTTTTTTGTGTAAAAACACGTGCATTTTTTGCAAAATGGTGTTAACTTGTACACTAATTTATTCTTTGAGTGCAAAAATAGTTTTCTTTAACTTTGTTAGATAGTTTATTGATATAAAACATTAATCGTAAACAAAAGTAGGTATGAAAAGATTATTTACACTAATACTAGCTGTATCCTTTACAGCATTCTCCTATGCCCAGGAATATAACATAGGAATGCAAGTAGTTGCTTCCGCAGGGGGGTACTTTAGCAGCACATCTGCAGGTGTGTCAATGAGTTGGACTTTAGGCGAGGTGGCTTACACCACATTAACTGCTGGAGATTATATACTTACTCAAGGGTTTCAGCAAGGAAATTTGTTTCCCACAGATGTTGAGAAACCCGAACTCTCTAGTTCTGACATGAAAATCTACCCAAACCCTGCTTCCGTAGAGTTTTTCATAAAAATAAACTCTCCAACAGCAAAAGGGAAGTCCACTGCAGAGGTTTACGATATTACTGGTAGAAAAGTAATTACTGAGGAATTAAACCTTGAGGAAAATGAGCCCTACAGAATACCAATTGCCGAGCTTAAGTCCGGTATTTATATGATTAGGATTACTGTAGAATCAAACAAGGCTGTAAAAGTATTTAAGCTTATTAAGGAGTAGTGTTCAGCCCCTTATCTCTTTCCTTTGCAAGGTAAGTGTACCTTGCTTTTTCTTATTATTAATTCTAATATATTTTTGCTATGAAAAAAGTAACTTTTTCATTCATAGTTATATTGCTATCGGCAGTGTTTGCCTGGTCACAAACCCCAACAGGGTTTAGTTACCAAGCGGTACTAAGGAGTAGCAACGGTCAACTGCTGACCAACCAAACAGGTCAGCTTCGAGTATCGCTTACAAGTAGCGATGGTGTAACTACCCATTATCAGGAAACGCATGACGTTACCTCGTCGGCACAGGGAATTGTGAATGTTATTGTGGGCGATGGGCTTAATAAAGTTGGTTTGCTCACAGATGTTCCTTGGGGAGCAGATCAAATTAAATTAAAAATCGAAATAAAGGTTTCGCCTGCAACTTCATTTACAGAGTTAGGTTCTCAACCTTTACAGGCGGTTCCTTATTCGCTTTATGCAGCAAATGCCAAAGAGGTGGAGAGTAGTCCCACTGCAAATGATGAGGAGCCTATTTTTGTTGTTAAGAACAAACTAGGGCAAATTGTTTTTGCAGTATACCAAGGAGGTGTTGAGGTTTTTGTTGACGATGCGAAAACGCCCATAAAGGGAGCCAAGGGTGGTTTTGCTGTTGGCGGATTAAGTGGTACAAAGGTATCGCAGGAGTATTTCAGGATAACCCCCGATAGCGCTAGGGTTTGGGTGAAGGATTCTGGCACCAAGGGTGCTAAGGGAGGCTTTGCGGTAGGAGGATTGAGTGGAGCAAAATCATCGGGCAACTTCATTCAACTTACACCCGAGAACTATTTGATAGGGTTTGAAGCAGGAAGGTCTTTAACAACAGGCCTTTATAACTCATTTATAGGCTATCAGGCAGGTCAAGCAACAACAGAGGGTAGTAGTAATATCTTTATAGGTTACAAATCGGGCTATAACAACATTGGTTTAAGTGGACAAGCTGATGGTACTCTTAACTTCTTTGCAGGTAACGAGAGTGGCTTTTCGAATACTACGGGTTATGGTAATATTTTTTTAGGTTACAGGAGTGGGTATAGCAATATCGGAGGTTCTGAAAATGTATTTATTGGAGTTCAGAGTGGACAAGCAAATACAACAGGAAGATACAATGTATTCCTTGGATATCAGAGTGGTATTTTTAATACAATCGGTCAACGGAACGTTTTCTTGGGAACATTAACTGGATGGAACAATACCCAGGGAAGTTTGAATGTTATGATAGGTGATGGCGCTGGCTATGGTAATACTCTTGGTAGTAACAATATTTTTATGGGATTTGTCAGCGGTTCTAGTAATTCAACTGGTAGCGATAATGTGTTTATTGGCACCAGTAGTGGGTATGCTAATAATATTGGGTTAAACAATGTGTTTGTTGGTAGTTATAGTGGAATGGCCAACACGGGGGGAAATTCAAATGTTTACGTCGGAAATAGAAGTGGAAAATCCAATGTTAATGGAAGTAGCAATGTAATGATTGGCGATAATAGTGGAGAAAATGCGACTTCTGGTAATTACAACGTGTTTTTGGGTAATGCTTCAGGTCGAGCCAATCAGGCCAGCTACAATACTTTCCTTGGATTCCAATCCGGGTATTCTAATACAACAGGAGGGTACAATACATTTATGGGCTATAACGCTGGGTATGCCAATGTTTACGGGAGTTATAATGTTTTTATGGGGTATCTGAGTGGAGAAACCAATACAGATGGTAGCCACAATGTTTTTATTGGTCACGAAAGCGGGAATAAAAACACAATAGGATGGAGTAATAATTTTATTGGGCAAGGTGCTGGTTATTCCAATACAAGTGGTACCAATAACATTTTCATTGGGAACGATGCAGGAAGGTTAAATCAGACCAGTTCTGGAAGTGTTTTTATAGGTAGAAAAGCAGGTTATAATTCAACTGAATATGGGAACACTATCATTGGACATACCGCTGGTGAGTTTCTTTCTACAGGAGCAAACAATGTTTTTTTGGGCGTTTTGGCAGGATACAACAGGACAGGCGGCAATAACAACCTTATTTTAGGATCGTATGCTAACCACGGAGGAGGATCCGGAAACTACAATACAATTTTAGGAGCAGGGGCTGGTTATACTTCACTTGGCAGTGGTAATGTTTTGCTGGGCTATAATGCGGGTTTTTCCGAAAGTGGTTCGAATAAACTTTATATTGCTAATTCTGAAACAACCGCACCTTTAATTTACGGAGACTTTTCTTCTAGTTATGTTGTAATCAATGGGAACAATACTAACAATATTAATAACAGAAAATTTTTTGTTAATGGTTCTGCAGGAGGAACTGGTGCTTGGTGGAATGATAGCGATGCAAGATTAAAAAAGAATATTAAAACGATAAACAGTCCATTAAGTAAGGTGATGAAATTGAGAGGAGTTAATTATGAGTGGATTCAACCGAAAAATGGTGAGATAGGCATTAGAATGGGCTTTATTGCGCAAGAAGTTGAGC
>CAZTVB010000167.1:0-6422 GCA_964616315.1 uncultured Rikenellaceae bacterium | reverse complement strand
TCCTTGTTAAGGCGTTCATTCCATTGCGCGACCCAAGCCAAGTTCAGGAGGCTCGTCAACGTAAACATACCGATATGAGTAAGTATCAAACTAGCCGTACCGATGCATTGGAGGCTGGCTCAAATACCCAAACGCCAAATCGTGAACCTGTTAAGGTTGAGATGAAGATTGGCCGTAATGACCCTTGTCCTTGCGGTAGCGGAAAGAAGTACAAGTCTTGTCACGGACGAAATGAATAATACAATTATTTTATCATTCTGAACTTAGAGATACTTCACTTCGTTCAGTATGACAAGATAACATAAGTTAAACATATAGAATCTAATGTCTACAGAGCAATTTATTCAGGAAAAAGCGCAAGGAGTTATCGAAAGTTTATACGGTGTAAAGCCCGATATCTCCTTGATTCAAATACAAAAAACACGTAAGGAATTTGAAGGCGACTATACACTGGTCGCCTTTCCACTGCTAAAAATGTCGAAGAAATCGCCAGAGATTACTTGTCAGGAGATTGGTGATGCTTTGACAAAAAGTTGTCCTGAAGTGAAAGGATTTAACGTGGTGAAAGGATTCCTTAACATCTCGCTATCGTTGGAATACTGGGCAAGTGTGCTAAACTCCATTATTGCCGATAAGGAGTTTGGTTTTAAGCAAGCCAACTCAAACGATAAGCCTGTTGTGGTGGAGTTCTCATCGCCCAACACAAATAAACCATTACATTTAGGCCATATCCGTAATAATCTTTTAGGATTTTCAATTTCAAGAATTCTAGAGAAAAGCGGAAAACGTGTTTACAAAGTAAATTTGGTAAACGACCGTGGTATCCACATCTGCAAATCGATGATTGCCTGGTTGAAGTTTGGAAACGGCGAAACACCCGAAAGTAGTGGAAAAAAGGGCGACCACTTGGTTGGCGACTACTATGTGAGATTCGATAAAGAATACAAAGCAGAAATTAGTAGCCTAATAGTTCAGGGAATGACCGAGGACGAAGCAAAAGCCAAAGCCCCGATACTACTCCAAGCACAAGAATTACTCCGCAAATGGGAAGCTAAGGATGCTGAAACCATTGCTCTTTGGAGCAAAATGAATGGTTGGGTTTACGATGGATTCGAAAAAACCTATAATTCGCTAGGAATTTCGTTCGACAAAACTTACTATGAGTCGAAAACCTACCTATTGGGCAAATCTGTTGTTAACGATGGTTTAAGCCGTGGTGTTTTCAAACAGAAGGACGATAGTTCTGTTTGGATTGACCTAACCGCCGATGGATTGGACGAGAAGTTACTGCTCCGTTCCGATGGAACATCGGTTTACATTACTCAGGATATTGGAACAGCCATTGAACGGTTTAACGAGTTTAAGTTCGGTGAGCACATTTACGTTGTGGGTAACGAGCAGGAGTATCACTTTCAGGTTCTTAAACTGATTATGAAAAATTTGGGCTACGAGTGGTCCAATGCGCTTTACCACCTATCGTACGGAATGGTTCAATTGCCTGAGGGCAAAATGAAATCGCGTGAGGGAACCGTTGTTGATGCTGATGACCTAGTGGCAGAAATGGTCAATACCGCCCGTGAAATGTCAGAGGAACTTGGTAAATTGGACGATGTTGACTCTGGTGAAGCTGCCTATGTCAACAATATTGTGGGTCTTGGTGCATTAAAATACTTCATTCTAAAGGTTGACCCTAAAAAGAATATGACCTTTAACCCCAAGGAGTCTATTGACTTTAATGGACATACAGGACCATTTATTCAGTACACTCATGCCAGAATTCGTTCAGTTATACGAAAAGCAGGAAACGTGCAGCTTGGAAATCAAATTAAACCGGAGCATATTACATCTGCCAAGGAATTAGACCTAATCCAAATGATTAACCTATTCCCTGAAACTGTTGGAATATCGGCCGAATCGCATAACCCTGCAATAATTGCAAACTATGCCTACGAGTTAGCCAAGGAGTATAACCAATTCTACCACGAGTTTCAAATTATAAAGGAAGCAAACGAAGGTGTAAGGCAATTCCGTTTGGAATTATCGTTGCAAATTGCAGATGTAATAAAGCGTTCGATGTGGCTATTGGGAATTGAGGTGCCGGATAAGATGTAAATCAAATTTCATTTTAATAAAGTATAAAGCGTGTACAAATAAGTTACACGCTTTTTTTAATGTATTTTTTCCAATTTCCACCAAATCATTTCATTGGTATTCTTATAACTGGTAAAACCACATTTCTCGAGTACTCGATGCGAAGCAATATTATCAACATTAGTTCCAGCAATAATAACTATAACACCTTTCTGAGATAAAGCCCAATCAGTAATTGCAGAAATTGCCTCAGTCATATACCCTTTACCTTGAAATTGATCGTATGTTCCATAGCCAATTTCAACTTCTCCGGCATCGTTTGGTGTTCCTTTAAAGCATAAATCACCAACCATAACATTTTGCTCCTTTAGCACAATAGTCCATAGTGTCGAAAATAAATGATTACTCGCAGTTTTTACGGCAGGCAATATTGTCGTTGTAAAAGCCTCGGCTAACTCTGCAGGAACTTCACGCGGTATCAATTCAAGCCCTAGATCCATCTCCAACAAGCCATTTTCCTGAATGTAAAGTTTGAGTTGAGAGTATGACAATGGAATAACTTCAAGTCTTGAGGTATATAGTTTCATAGTCGTCATTTTATCAGTAAAAGTAGAACATTAAAGCTGCTTACAATATTGTCAACACAAAAATTATTCTATTTGAAAGAACCATCATTTTTAGTAAGTTTGCAAATCTTTTTGAATAGTTTTTTGTTGCTATCGAAAATCTAGTGTTTAACATCTAGCATCTATATAGATATGTTTGAGAATTTATCGGAGAAACTGGAGCGGTCGTTTAAGCTCCTAAAAGGAGAAGGAAAAGTAACTGAGATTAACGTTGCTGAAACGCTGAAAGAGGTGCGTAAAGCACTACTTGATGCCGACGTTAACTACAAAATAGCCAAAACATTTACCGATGAGGTAAAACGTAAGGCTATGGGTATGAATGTGCTAAACTCCATCAAGCCTGGTCAATTGCTTGTTAAGGTTGTTCACGATGAACTTGCCGAACTTATGGGTGGCAAGGCAACTGATATCAACCTAAGCGGAAATCCTGCTGTTATTCTTATTGCAGGTTTGCAGGGTTCTGGTAAAACCACTTTCTCAGGTAAATTAGCTAGTCATCTTAAGAGCAAAAAAGGTAAATCACCTTTACTTGTTGCTGGCGACGTTTACCGTCCTGCGGCTATCGACCAATTAAAAGTGCTCGGCGGGCAAATTGGTGTACCAGTTTTCACGGTTGAGGGCAGTACAGATCCAATATCTATTGCTAAGGATGCTGTAAAGCAAGCAAAATCATCGGGACACGATGTGGTAATTATAGATACTGCAGGTCGTTTAGCCGTTGATGAGCAGATGATGAACGAGGTTGCCGCAATCAAAAAAGCAGTTTCGCCTCAGGAAATCTTATTCGTAGTCGACTCAATGACCGGTCAGGATGCCGTTAACACGGCCAAAGAATTTAACGATAGGCTAGATTTCAACGGCGTTGTTCTAACGAAACTTGATGGTGATACCCGTGGTGGTGCGGCGTTATCAATCCGTTCGGTTGTGGATAAGCCAATTAAATTTGTAAGTACAGGTGAGAAACTTGATGCGTTAGATGTATTCCACCCCGACCGTATGGCCGACCGTATCCTGGGTATGGGTGACATTGTTTCACTTGTTGAAAAAGCTCAGGAACAGTTCGATGCAGAGCAGGCTCGCGAACTTCATAAAAAGATTTTAAAGGATAGATTCAATTTCAACGATTTCCTTGACCAAATTGGACAAATCAAGAAAATGGGTAACCTAAAGGATTTGGCAGGAATGATTCCAGGCATGGGCAAAGCAATGAAAGATATTGATATTGATGACGATGCATTTAAAGGTGTTGAAGCAATCATAAAATCTATGACTCCTGCTGAACGCGAAAATCCAGCCCTACTAAATGGCAGTCGCCGTAAACGTATTGCCGATGGTAGTGGGACCTCAATTGTTGAAGTAAATAGGTTAATGAAGCAGTTTGAGGATATGCGTAAGATGATGAAGATGGTGTCAGGTGGTGGTGCTAAAAACCTTGCCCGCATGATGTCTCAACAACCCCGAAGATAAGCTGTTTGACTATTAGCCTGTTTTGCTTTGGAATTTCAAAATCAAAACTAAACACAGGATACTTTAGGCACTTTTAACTTTACAAACTTTTAACTTTCAACTAAAATGGAACTACTAGACGGAAAACGCATTGCCGATGAAATAAAGGCCGAAATTGCTGCTGAAGTTGAAGCAATTAAAAAAAGCGGTAAAAAAATTCCCCATTTAGTTGCCATTATAGTTGGACATGATGGTGCTAGTGAAACCTACGTTGGACATAAGGAAAAGTCTTGCGCTCAGGTCGGTTTTAAATCAGACGTGTTACGCTTTGAGGATACAATTACTGAGGCAGAACTACTGCATCAGATTGAATTGCTTAATACAAACCCAGATGTTGATGGGTTCATTGTGCAAATGCCACTTCCTAAGCATATCAACGAGCAAAAGGTTATTGAGGCTATTGACCCTAAAAAGGATGTTGATGGATTCCACCCTGTAAACGTTGGGCGAATGGTAATTGGCCTACCGTCATACGTTTCAGCCACTCCCGATGGTATTGTTGACCTTTTACATCGATATAAAATTGAAACTGCTGGCAAGCATTGCGTGGTTTTGGGTCGTAGTAATATTGTTGGTCGTCCTATCGCTAATTTACTTTCGCTAAAAGCAAATCCCGGCGATTGTACCGTTACAGTTTGCCATAGCCGCACACCAAACATCAAGGAATTCACCAAGACTGCTGATATTCTAATTGTAGCACTTGGCAGAGCAGAATATGTTACTGCCGATATGGTTAAAGAAGGAGCAGTTGTAGTTGATGTTGGAATTACACGCGTTGAGAGCCCTAACACCAAATCGGGCTGGAAACTTTTAGGCGATGTTAAGTTTGATGAAGTTGCTCCAAAATGCAGTTACATAACCCCGGTTCCTGGTGGTGTTGGTCCACTTACGATTGTATCGTTGCTTAAGAACACCTTGAAAGCAGCAAAGAAAGAGGTTTACGGATAAACCATTCTTTTTAAACACCCCTTAAAGGTATACCCTAAGAGTTAATCCGATGAATTACAAAAGAGTACTAATTATTGGAGATGCTAATTCTTTTCTTTTAAACGATATAGTTTATAACGTCAATAAAAAATATGGCCAAATAAGTTTTGATATTCTTAATACGAATCCAAAACTCCAGATAATCGATAAGAACCTCTATTCAAAAATTGTATCACCCGGGTTATTATTCGATAAATTTCAACGGTTTGTTTCCAGCATAAATAAGTACGCAGCATTCTTTTCAATGCGGTACTATATGAAGTATACTTTAAAAAGTGTTAGTAGCAATTATGATTTTGTTCATATTCACTTCTTTAATAAAAACTTCCTTTATATAAACCCAAAACACATCCAAAATATCACACATAATCTAGTAATCTCATTTTGGGGTAGCGATTTTTATAAAAGATCATCGTTGCAAAAACAAAAAATGATTCCATATCTTGATATCGCAAAAGAAATTCTTTTTGGAAACCCACAAATGCGAGATTCTTTGGTGAACTACTATAACAATTACTCTTCAAAAACACGAATTTTACCGATAGGACTGGAAATATTGAGTTCAATTGATAATGAAATAGATAAGTGTAATTCAAAAATGGAATTAAAAAATGATTTAGGATTTAGTAACAAAATTGTAGTAACAATTGGCTATAGTAGCCATCAAGATCAACATCAAATAGAAATAATTGAGTTAATTACAAAAAGTATTGACTCAAGGGAATTAGATAGAATTCATTTTGTATTCCCTTTAACTTATGGTGACCAAAATTACAAAGAGCAAATTATTTATTCGGCAAAGAAGCACGGATTAAGTTTTACAGCCTTAACTAAACCACTTTCAAAAGATATAATAGCGAAGTATAGGATAGCCTCTGACATAATGGTTCATTTAAGAGATACCGATCAATTTTCAGGCTCGTTCCAGGAGTACTTATACACAGGCAATGTAGTCATAACAGGCAATTGGTTACCTTATCAATTTATAATAGATAAAGGAATTTACCTCCATTCTTTACCTAGTATTGATGAATTATCAACCTCTTTAAATTATGTGTTGGTAAATCTTAATACTGAATCTGAAAAAACAATTGGTAATAAGAGAATTATTGCAGAAATTAGTCATTGGAATGTCTTATTAGAAAAACATTTTTCAGTTTATTATCCAAAAACTTGATATCTAAATCATTCATAAAATCCTCATTTATATAC
>CAZTVB010000166.1:0-6451 GCA_964616315.1 uncultured Rikenellaceae bacterium | reverse complement strand
ATTAGATACAAATAATATAAATCTAATAAATGGTTGCTATCATCGTTTTCCAATTGACTCCTTCAGGGGTAACGAAGCTAGAAATCTGCATAGATTATTTTCTTTAAAAGTTCTAGATTCTCAGCCCGAAGATGCATATGTAAGACTTGAAGTTATTGATGAAAGACATATCAAATATGAATTAATTGATATTGATTCCGTTATCTATTCCAAAATTTTAAAAGGGAAACTTATAAATGGAGAATTTGAATTTAAATGGCGAGCAAAAATACTGCCTATAATTGTTGCAACCATCTATTCTGACTCAAAAGTTCGACTTGGAGTTTTAAGAAATGGAAATCTTTTCATAGATGCAAAATGCATGGAATATGGTTTATGCTACTTTATATTGCCTGCTTTTCCAAGCGTTGATAAAGACTATGATCAAGAATTTGAAAGAATTAAAAACTGCAACTAACACGTGGTTTACCCTACTGGGGCAGATGATGCAGATACGAAAGTTTTGACTATTTTAGTTTCGATTAGCGGGTGATAACGCAGCTGGCTACTAACTCCCCAGCTGCCCAAAATTACCGACCGTTAATGCCCCTCAACTTTACAATAAACATATATTTTCCTATATTTGAGAACCAAATCCTACTGCAATGAAAAAAATACCGCTAATATTTCTTTTGCTTGCAATTGTTTTATCCTGCAATAGCAAAAAGCAACGTAACAATACAGCACAGCAGAACTTAAGCGATTTCGACCCTCAAGTTTACGAGTTAAAAGATAATAGCGTAAATTTAGTTAAAGGGCAGGTTTTATATATGCCTATATACTCAAATATTCCACACTTTATGGATTCGGTAGAGATTGATATGAGTGCCTTTGTGGCTATCCATAATACAGATTTCTACCATAGCATTAAACTTCAGCAAGTCCAATATTTTAATTCAAATGGTAAGCTGGTTCGCGATTTCTTACCCAACAAAACAAAAGTTCTAAAACCATTGGAAACTGCAGATTTTTACGTTCCCTACCAAGATAAAAGTGGAACTGGTGCTAATTTTCTCATTGAATGGAAAGCAGATAGCCTTGTTACAGAACCTTTGGTTGAGTCAATTACCATTAATACTAAACTGCAAAACACAGTTGCAGTGTTAAGCCATGGAAAGGTTATTAAGGAAATGCGGTAATTTGCAATATCAACTTATCCCCTAATATCAATTGAACTTGGTTCAATATACCCCTCCATAATAGCGTAAATGGTTAGGCCTGAGGCAGACTTAATATCGAGCTTTGCAGTAATATTCTTACGGTGAGTAATTACAGTATGTATACTGATAAATAATTTCTCGGCAATTTCCTTGTTGGACATACCTAGGGCAACACATTTCAGCACATCAACCTCGCGCATCGATAACTCGTTATCCTGATTCTCCAAAAATGTTTTCGAGTTCGAAAAGGTCTCTTTAACAATATCGATAATCCTATCTGTAGAAAAATTTGTTTCTATAAACGGCAAATCGGAATCAATTCGTTTACTATCAGCATATATAAGAATTCCTTTAGGTTTACTCTTGGCACAAACCCCTCCCAACGTTTTAAAATGGCTTAACGCACTAGATTCAAACATATACCCAAGTATATCGCTAGCGCGAAAATCGAACTCTCCTAAATTAGCCTGCTCCACAACCCTAATGCCCGCAATACCCCGCACTATGGATGACAACCCCTTACGAACAATATCGTTCGAATGAACTACTATTACAACACCGCTAACCATTCAGCTCTTCTTCAATTTTAGCGACTATTGGAACAAGTATTTTATCCTCAATACGGGTATGGTCCTTCAAATCGTCCTCAAAGCGCTGGAGTGCATAAAGGAAGTCGTTACAGTAATTATCGTTATATGTTGGTTCAAGAAATTTTACAATAAGATTCCGTAAATCGGAAAGTTTCTCATCCAAATCGGTATGCTCACGCTCAAATGCATGAATGCTATAGTTTTGTATGCGCTTACGTTCATTTACAAGATTCAGTACATACGGAAAAACTTGAACCTCCTCGTTCTGAATATGCTCTATTAGTTCAACCTTATAATCCAAGTAAAAATTCTCTATAAGTTGCAGGTTTTGAGAACTTGAACTTTGTAGTAGCAGGTTCAGCAAGCGCTCAATCTCTGGCACAGTATAATCGATGTAATACCTGTGAGTTTGCCGCAAATAATCGACAATTGTGGTTGCCGGAACATTAACTAAACCAGAATCAGGTAAAAAATCGGGATTGATGTAGGTATTTATAATGGCCAAAAAGAAATCGGGATTCACATTGCGTTCCCTACAAATCTGCTCAAGGGTTTTATCCCTAAATCCCAGCCGAATACCAAATCGGTTAATAATAGGGAGTAAATTATAGTTGGATAGAACCAAATCGGCCATTCTATGTTCACGGGTAAAAACTGACTTCATCTGTACAAATTAGGTTTGCACTGTAAACACAAATAGTTAAAAATAGTTCAACGCTAAACAGCCGTATAAAGCGATTGTATAAATTTATTGATTGGGATTTTGGATATCTAAATAAAGATGCTACTTTAGTAAAGGGAATGAAAAAATTAAATTTATGGAAATTAAAGGTTCTGCCGTAAAAGCTACGCCCGATTTTGTAAAGGCAAATTTCTACAACCGCTATAACGAGTGGGTAAAATCGCTACCCGAATCATCGAGACACATAATGGAACAGCCCATTTACGCCACAACCTGGTATCCGTTAATGGAATCGGTTATTATTCCAACCCAAAAAGTAGCCGACCTATTTTATGGTGGAGATAACACTATGGCTGCCCGCGAAATTGGGCGGTTCAGTTCGGATATTGCGCTTAAAGGCATATACAAGATATTTGTAAGGATTAGTTCGCCACACTTTGTGCTAAGTCGCGCATCCAATATTTTCTCCACATACTACCAACCTGCAGATATTAAGGTGATAGAAAATGCAGAGAAAAAAACGGTTCTGCAATTGGCCAAATTTCACCCTAACGAGAAATTAATTATGGAACGAATTGCAGGCTGGATTGAACACACACTTGAAATCACTCTTAAATCGCCATTAAAGGTTGATGTGGAAAATAAGGTAGATGGGAATCAACTATCGTCGAAGATTACAGCGATGTGGGATTAAATTACTCTAATAGAGTATTTCGAAAAGGCTAAACTAAAACGTTTAGCCTTTTTTTAATAAATTTGAGTTCTTCAAATTTGATATTAAGTAAATACCATGAGAAACAGAATAGCTATAACCACAACATATAGATTCCTTCTCCTACTCCTCCAAACAGCACTCTTTAATCAAGCTATTTGTCAGGACATTACAGGTGTTCCAATAATTGAGAATTTCACAAAAAGCGAATATAATGCTAGCACCCAAAACTGGAGTATCTGTCAAGGTAGCGAAGGCTATATGTACTTTGGTAATAACCAAGGCATACTTCAATATACAGGCTACGATTGGCAACTCATTGAAATGTCGAACTACTCAATTGTTCGATGCGTAATTTCCATTGGAAAAGACTCAATCCTTGTAGGTGCATTCAACGAGCTCGGGTTGCTAAACCACGACAATACAGGTAGACCAGTGTTCCAATCGTGGAACGAAAAAATACCTAAGGAATATAGAAATTACGGCGAAATATGGAGAATTCACAAAAATGGAAATCTTATATTTTTTCAATCATTCAAATCTATTTTGATATTTAAAAATAACGAGTTCTACAAAGCCATAAGTCCAGATAATGAGTATCGATTTTCATACCTGATAGATAAAACCCTTTTTGTTTACGAAAGAAACAAAGGATTACTCAGCATTGAGAACGATAACCCTATACTTATTAAAGGGGGTGAATTTTTCAGGGATAAAGAGGTTTGGAGCATTTTTAAACTTAACGAGGAACAACTTCTTATAGGAACTCAGTATAATGGTTTTTATATACTTGAAAACGGCAAAACAAAAGTATGGGAAACACAAGCCAATAAATTTGTACTTAAACACACCCTTTTCACTGCACAGAAAATTAACAACAGCCTTTTTGCATTTGGTACCGTTTCAAATGGACTAATAATTACCGACGAAAAAGGCAATATAAATCAATCAGTAAATAATCAGAACGGGCTTCAGGATAATACAATCCTAAGTTTATATATTGACAACCTACAAAACATATGGTTAGGGCTTGATAATGGTATTGACTATGTTAAGGTAAACTCTCCTCTATCGTTCGTAAGAAAAAAAGGCGGTTTTGGAACAGGGTACTGCTCAATTATCTTTAACGGCAACCTTTATGCGGGTACAAATCAAGGATTATTCAAACTCAACCTTAAAAAAAATGATAAAAACGCACTTGAAACAAATGATTTTGAAATAGTTCCAAATACATCTGGGCAGGTATGGGGATTATTTAATCTAAACGGAAAACTTCTTTGTGGCCACAATAATGGATTATACCTAATTCAAGACAATAGCGCAAAACTAATATTCGATAATTCTGGTGTTTGGAATATTTGTCCAATACCCAATGAACAAAACTTGTTCATTATGGGAACGTACTACGGCTTTTATTTACTCAGAGAAAGCAATAACACATTTGAGATTATTCATAAAATAAAAGGCCTAGAAGAATCAGCCCGACGATTCTTTTTTGACAATAATGGCTATTTGTGGATGAGTCATGGCTATAAGGCCATTTACCAAATCCAATTAACGGCGGATTATAAATCCATATCCAAGGTCATAATTCATAATAGCACCAGCGACCTTCCAATGGACTATAATAACGATGCGGTTCTTGTACGAAACAAGGTAATTGCCACAACAGAAAAAGGAATTTATGAATTTGACTACCAAAGCAATAAATTTATTTACGATTCCAAATGGGATACTTTTTTTAATGGAAATGCAAGTCATCTAACAAGAATTATAGAAAGTAACAACAAGAAAATATGGGCTTTCAAGCGAGGTTCAATTCAACTGTTAACCCTTTTGAACGATAAAATATACGACCTCAACACACGGTCGTTCCTTCTAATAAATAGCACTTTATCTGGAAGTTACGAAAATGTGCTATCCCTAAACAGGGAGCATTACCTTATAGGGACCGAAGATGGCTTTGTGCTTTACAACGATAGCTTAGGGCAGTCGGAAACAGAAAAAATTCCGCTTTCTCTAGCTTGGGTTGAGAGTATCACAAATAGCAATCCATACAATCAAAGTGAAAGAATACCGATAATTGATCCCGATAAAAACAACTTGGGAGAAATCCCCTTTAGAAAAAGGTTTCTAAAACTCAACCTTACAATGCCATTCTTTTCAAGTCAAAATCTCGTGAAGTTCAGGTATAAAATAAACGATGGCGGTTGGAGCAACTGGATAAACGGGAATATTCTTGATTTAAATGAACTTAAGGATAATGATTATACTGTTGATATTGAATGTACAATTGACGAAAAAGAGACTTCTGGAGAAACGAGTGTATCATTCAAAATAAAACCGCCTATACATAGGTCATGGTATGCGTATTTAGTTTATTTCCTATTATTTACAGGCTTATCCTTTGCATCATTCATTGTGATTAAAACCAGAGTAAACCATGAAAAACGAAAAGCATATCTTACACAACGGAAAAAAATGATTCGACAAGGAATCGAACTTAAGCATAAGGCGCAAGAAACTGAAAATGAATTAAATATCCTTAAAAACGAAAAATTACAAACTGATATAATCTACAAAAGCAAAGAGCTAGCCAATGTTACCATGGATATAATTCAGAAAAATATGGTATTAGGCGACATAAAAGAAACTTTACAGGATTTAGTTCGCGAAAACCCTTCGTTAAAGGAAAGTAACAAAATCAACCACCTTATCCGGAAAATTAATAAGGGCCTTGAACAGAAAGACAAATGGGTGGTATTTGAAAAAAACTTCGACCAAGTCCATGAGAATTTCTTGCATAGATTAAAAGAACTACACCCTGAGCTAACCTCTAAAGATATGAGATTAGCAGCATACCTCCGAATGAATTTAGCTTCAAAAGAAATAGCACCGTTAATGAACATCTCGGTAAGGAGTTTAGAGATAAGTAGGTACAGATTGAGAAAGAAACTGAAAATTGACCGGGAACACAACCTTTACGACTACCTAATGAATATATAAATACACTGATATACAATACTCTAAACCATACTTTCCAAACAAAAGAATATCAAATTTGTTATAAGAATTGGCAATTATGCCAATTCTTTTTTTTTAATACCAAGTACCTCCAGTTAATAATTCTTTCCTCATGTTAAAGAAAAAAATACGCAAGAGGACATCATACATTGTTTTAAAAGATTCAATCCTCAAATCAATGATTGTATAGTTAAAAATTTGCCGATGCTGAATATAAACAAAAACATAAATACCTATATATAAA
>CAZTVB010000165.1:0-6499 GCA_964616315.1 uncultured Rikenellaceae bacterium | reverse complement strand
ATTTTGTAGAGTTTTTATTTTAAAGGAAAGGTGTTCATAATTTGCCTTTATTTTTACTTTTGTACAATGAATTAATCCAAAGAATATGACATTAATAAAATCGATATCAGGCATTAGAGGAACCATTGGAGGTTCGGTTGGCGATTGCTTAACACCAGTTGACATTGTTAAATTTACATCGGCATACGCTCAATGGTTGCGATTAAGAAACCCAGGAAAAAAATGTAAAGTAGCGGTTGGTCGCGATGCACGCATATCGGGCGAAATGGCCAATAGCATTGTAATTGGAACTCTTATGGGCTGTGGCGTTGACGTTTTGGATTTAGGCTTAGCCACAACTCCAACAGTGGAGATGGCGGTAATACATGAGAAAACTGAAGGCGGAATTATTCTAACAGCAAGCCATAACCCTCGTCAGTGGAATGCTCTAAAATTGTTGAATGAGAAGGGTGAGTTCCTCTCCGATGCCGAAGGGCGCAAAATACTTGAGTTTGCAGAGAAGGAAACTTTCTCGTTTGTTGAGGTTGACGATTTAGGAACGGTAGAGGAGGAGTACTCATTTGTTGATGAGCATATCAGCAAAATTCTTCAGTTAAAGTATGTGGATACTAAGGCCATTGCTAAAGCAAATTTTAAGGTTGCAATCGACTGCGTTAACTCTGTTGGAGGAATTGCTTTGCCACGTTTACTAAATGCACTTGGAGTTAATCAAGTTATAGAACTTTATACCGACCCAACGGGAGATTTCCCGCATAATCCAGAGCCGCTTCCAGAGCATCTTCACGAAATATCAAAAGTGATAAAGTCGCAAAAGGCCGACGTAGGCTTTGTGGTTGACCCCGATGTTGACCGCTTGGCAATTGTTAACGAGGATGGAACAATGTTTGGCGAGGAGTACACACTTGTATCGGTATCGGACTATGTGTTGAGTTTCAATGCCGGTAATACTGTTTCGAACCTTTCCAGCACCGCTGCACTACGCGATGTAACGCATAAGTATGGCAAGGAGTACTTTGCATCGGCCGTGGGCGAGGTAAACGTTGTAACCAAAATGAAGGAGGTTAACGCCATTATTGGTGGCGAAGGCAACGGTGGAGTAATTCTACCAGAATTGCATTACGGACGTGATGCTTTGGTTGGAATAGCAATTTTCCTAACTCAACTTGCCCATTCGGGCAAAAAGTGCTCGGAGCTTAGGGCTACCTATCAAAACTACTTCATCTCCAAAAATAAAATAGAACTAAAAGCAGGGATGAATCCCGACGATGTGCTTGCAAAAATGCTTGCTCAGCATAACTATCTACAGGTAAACACTGCCGACGGTTTACGAATTGACTTTGAGGATGGCTGGGTTCATATGCGCAAATCGAATACCGAGCCGATTATCAGGATTTACGCTGAGAGTAGTTCTACAGAAAAAGCAAACGATTTGGCAGTTAAGATGATAAATCAGATAAAAGCATTGTTTGGAATTTAACACTCTAATAGGGTAATAAGCAAAAAGGGAATCCAACGTGATTCCCTTTTCTTTTGTAAACCTAAACCTACTATTAATCGTTGTTTGTTCCAATGCTTCCAAGTGAGCAGTTTGTGAAAGTATTCCCTATGCTACTAGCCGAAAGGGTGGCATCGTTATCCAGGTAAATACCGTGTCCGGAAGAGTTTCTGAAAGTGCTGTTTTTGACAGTAATTCCTGAAGTTTCACGGATGTATAAACACGCATCTTGCTCGTATCCTGCATACTCAAAAGTGCAATAATCAAAAACAGTGTTTGGAGATGTGTAATTGTACATGAAAAGACCTCTCCAAGCTCCAGTTGCAGGAGTAGTGTTGCTCGATGTGAAAATTATTGGATTAGCAAGCGTTCCAACAGCAGTAAGTGTTGTGTTTGCAGAGTATCCAAAATCAATTCGTCCGGCAGCGTTGAATGATAAAATTGTGCCAGGTTCAATTGTCAAATTAGTTTCAACAGTAATTCCGCCATTAAAAATATATGGTACACTTTGTTTTTTCCATGTTAAATTAGTTCCATCAGTAGCAGTAACATCATTACTCTCAACAAGAATTCCGTAGCCACTAGTACATGTCATTATGTTATTCGCACCCAAGGTGTGTAATGCTTTGGGATAAAGTCTAACGGCGTGTGTACCGCAATTTTCGATTGTATTTCCAGTCATTGAAACAAAAGCTCCTTCATCGTTTAGCTCTACACCAATTTTTTTTGCAAACTTAACAAGATTGTTGTTGAATGTTAACTTGCAACGCACTTCAACTGCAGAATAATCAGAGTAACCTGCATATAGGAAATCGCAATAGGCTATGCTTGAGTTTTGTAGCACATGATTATAGAAAAATATACCGTCCCAAGCGCCAGGGGTTGGTGTGGAGTTATAGGATGTGAAAACAATATGCTTGTCTGCGGTACCATTAGCGGTAATAGTAACGTTGCTTGTGTATCCAAAACCTAAGCTTGCTCCAGTTTTAAATTTAATAACTGTTCCTGGTTCGATTGTGATATTTGCATCAACATCAATATCTCCATCAATTACATAAACCTTACTGGCAACCCATGTTGTTACTGTAGTAATATCATCTACGATTAAAACCTCATTTCCACTTTGATTTTCATCTTCCTCTTTTTCGCACGATGTGAATCCAATTGATAATGCAGTAAAAACTGCGCTTGCTAAAAGTAATCTTTTCATAATTTTAAATTTTATGTAAACAATTAGTTAGAATTAATTTTTGTCGTTTATTTTTTAGAATTTATAGGAAACTCCTAGGTTTAGGTATGCTATACCATAGCCTATTTCGGCCATAGCGGCAAACTTATCAGTAAAGTAGTAGCGTCCGCCAGCAAACCAAGCCCAAACAAAACCACTGGCAGAAGCAGAATAATCGTAGCCAATAGATGTTCCGAACTCCTTGGCCTTTATAATATCGTAGCCAAGCATTAATCCGGTGTAGGTGTCTAATTTATTTAGCAGTTGGTAGTGTCCCACTCCACGTGCACCAATCACAAAGTTGGAGTATTTCCAGCCCCAGCCAGAGTATTCCCATTTTGCACTTGCGTAGCCAATATATCCGCCAATACCCAGCGAGCTTTTCTCGTCGAATAGTTGGTCTTTTACACCCATTTCGAATGATAGAGATAGGGGAGGCGTTTTGCTGGTATAACCACTGCCAGAGTACAATGCATTTCCAAAACCAATACCTGCATTTACAACCTTATCGCCTTTCTGAAAGGTATTTTGCGAAATTCCTAAAAGAGTAAAACCGCATAAAACTGCAATAAGTGTTAATGTTTTTTTCATTTCACTAAAATTTAGATTGATAATTTTTATAGTTTTAAAATCTGAATCAAAGGTATTGAGTTAACCAAGGATGATTTTACCCCCAAAAGGGGGTTTTTGAACTTAGCGATTGAATACTTTATATTATAGGGAAAGCCGAAAACCAAGAATAGAGTAGACATTATTACGAAAATCTAAAGAATATTTATGAGAAAGAAGAATTTAACCATTATGAAATCAATGTCTTTAAAAAACAATAGACTTGAGAAATATTTAATGAACCAAATAAAAGGAGGTGATGGTCAAACCACTACCAAATCTTCTGGTTCTTCTTACCAAGAAGGAATGTCATTATTGGAAGCGCAATCTTCAAAAGCAAAATAATAGTTGATTATTTCTGATAAGCGTAGATATTGTAACGCTTTCATTTTATCCCATAAATTGTCAAATCAATGTAATCCGTTTGAATAATTACCCCCAAAAAGGGGTGATAAAATACTAAAAATCACTTTACTTTTGCTTGAACCAATGGTATTATACCCTACTGGTTAAGCCAAATATTAAAACATACACTTATGTGCTTGGCAAAAAAAATTTTAAAGATTACAAGTTTAATTCTATTTGGTTTTGCTACGTTAAATGTTTGTGCTCAGGATTCTAAAGTCGATTCTCTTAATAATCTTATTAAGAATGGAACAGTAGATGAGCAACTTGAGGCATTAAGCCTTTTGGTCAGCACTAATTTATATGCTAATCAGTTAAAGGCTGAGGAATTGGCCTATCAACAACTTGATTTAGCAGAAAAACACAATAAGTTGAATTGGAAAGCCGATGCATTAGGAAATCTAGGGATGCTTTGTTTTACTCAAGGTTCTATTGATAGTGCAGAAATATTCTATAACCAAGCCCTGCTTCTTTTAATTGAAACCGGAGATTCCAGTAAAATGGCAGTTATGAATGTGAATTTGAGTTCAGCACAACGACTACTATACAAATTTGACAAAGCCATTGATAATCTTCAGACATCGCTTGACTACTTTAGGCGGCATAAGGATGATATGAGAGTTTCGCAGGTTCTATCAAACATTGGTGCGGCATATAATGAAATGGGGTATCTAGAGAAACATGATGAATATGCTTTACAGGCTTTAGATATTCAGGAAAAAATAGGTAGTAAGAAACCGATGGGTATAACTCTTATCAACTTATGTCTCAGTATGAGTGCCCAACAAAAATTTCCGGAAGCAGTTGAGTATGGTGAACGGGCAATTAGAGTTTTTCGCGAAATCAACGAACCATTTTTAATAGGTTCTGCGTTGGTGAGAACCGCTGGCGCTATATTATTTTTGGGGAAAGATAATCGAATGCTTCCTTATTTGGAGGAAGCAATGAAAATTGCTGAGACTATTGGTAACGCTCACTTAAAGGAGGAAGTTTTTAGGTTACAGTCCAACTATTTTCTTCAAATCGAAAAATATTCTGATGCGAAGACGGCTGCATTTAATGCTCTTGCCTTAACAGATACTAGCAATAAGCCTAACTTACAATTTTTGTATGATTTGTTAGTTACTACATCAATTTATACAAACGACAAAGAAAATGTACTAAAATTTTATGGAAAATATTTAGATGTCTACGAAGAGTCAGTTAATCAGCAATGGGTTAGTAAAATCTCCGAAATGGAAGTAAAATACGAAACTGAGAAAAAAGAACTGAAAATAGTATCGCTGGAAAAGGAGCGTAAATTTATAATACTACTTTCGGTGTTAGGTGGAGTTTTGCTAGTTACAGTGATAATTCTTATTGCTGCAAGGCATAAGGTGATTTCGCAAAAGCGAAAGTTGGCTGAACAGAAGATAGTTCAGCTGGAGCAGGAAAAACAACTGATTGCTACAAAATCATTACTTGAGGGCGAAACCACTGAGCGTGCTCGATTATCAAAAGACTTACACGACGGATTGGGTGGATTGCTTTCCGTTACAAAACATAAAATGGCCAATATGAAAGGTAGTTTAACTATTCCCGAGGAGCAGGTGGAAACCTTCAACTCTGCACTGGAAATGCTCGATAACTCAATTAAAGAGCTCCGAAGGGTGGCGCATAATTTAATGCCAGAATCGCTTATGCGTTACGGGCTAAGTGCCGCAATCAAGGATTTTTGTGAGAGCATTGATAATTCAACTTACCACTTTTACGGTGTTGAGAAGCGCATTGACGAAAAACTTGAGGTTGCCGCTTTCCGTATTGTTAGTGAGTTGGTGAACAATGCGCTAAAGCATGCCAACGCAAACAAAATTAATGTTCAACTGGTGCAGGAGCAGGATCGAATTAGCATTACAGTTTATGATGATGGATGTGGATTTAACCCAAAATCCGTTGACAAAACTAAATCCGTAGGATTAAATAGTATTGAGCAGAGGGTAGTATCGTTCAATGGCCGTATTGATATACTTTCAGAGCCAGGTAAGGGAACAGAAATTACTGTTGAGTTTAAAAGTTAATAAATTAGGAGTGAATATTGACGAGAGACAGGTGACAATTGAAAGTCACAAAATCTTTCACCAGTCACATGTCACATGTCACCACAGCAAAATGAATAAAATACTAATTGTCGACGACCACCCGTTAATTGCTCAGAGTTTACAGAGCATTGTAACCGACTCGAAGGTTGGAGAGGTTGTGGCTATTGCACACACTGCAAAGCAGTGTTTAGATTTGGTGGCATCAAAGCATATAGATTTGGTTTTATTGGACATAAATCTGCCCGATGGTAATGGACTAGAAATTTGTAAATCTATTACAGAAAAATATCCGCAAATAAAAGTGCTGGCTATCACAACTTTTAGTGAGTATACCATAATCCGGAAGATGCTTGATAATGGAGCATCGGGTTACATTCTTAAAAATGCGCTTCCAGAGGAAGTTGTTGAGGGCATTGAAACAGTTTTAAAAGGCGAAACATTCCTTTGCCATGAGGTCGATTTGCTAATGAAGAAAAAAACAGATGAACAAATTTTCTTAACACCTCGCGAAACGGATTTGCTCAAACTAATTTGCGATGGTTACACAAACCCTGAAATTGCTGAGAAACTTTTCTTGGGGGTTGAAACAATTAATAGCTATCGAAAAAATCTTCTTTTTAAATTAAATGCACGAAACACTGCGGTATTAGTAAAAATTGCGATGGAGCAAAAACTAATATAGTG
>CAZTVB010000164.1:0-6513 GCA_964616315.1 uncultured Rikenellaceae bacterium | reverse complement strand
CTATTAGCACTTTATGCTAGTGCTAATCCTGTAAGTAAAGAATTAGCAAAAAAAATTGCTGTCAACTTTTTCAGTGCAAAGAAGAGTTCAGCCATTGATACTTTTCAGGTAACAAATATCTATACTCATTTTGATGAATCTAAAGAGGCATTTTACATTTTTTCATTTCCAAAAGGAGGTTTTGTTATTGTATCGGCCGATGATGAGGCAAATCCAATTATTGGATACTCCTTAACAAGCCCAGCAACAAAAAAAATTGATAATCCTGTTATTATCTCAAGATTTGATAGATATGCTAAACAAATTAACTATGCTGCTAAAGCAAAACTAAATAAAAATGATGTTAAAGCTGAATGGAAACAAATACTTGAAAGTAGCATTTCGAAGGGCATAAAAGGAGCAGGTCCCCTACTCCAAACAACATGGGATCAAAGCCCATACTACAATCAACTATGCCCTACAGGAACTCCCACAGGTTGTGTTGCAACTGCAATGTCGCAAATAATGCGATACCATAACTGGCCTGCTACCGGAAATGGTTGGCATAAGTACATCCATGCAACCTATGGTTCACTATTTGCAAACTTCCAAGACGCAGATTACGACTGGGCAAATATGCCAACCTCTCTAAGTTCAGGAAACACAATTGCTGAAAAAGTTGCAGTTGCAAAATTATGCTATCATGCGGGTGTTTCTGTAAATATGAACTATGCAACAAATGGTTCTGGAGCATATAGCCCAGATGTACTATATGCACTCACGTCATATTTCAAGTATGATCCTACCACAATTAATATTTATACCTTCAATGCCGCCCAGCAAACAGATTGGATTAATAGAGTGAAAACTGAAATTGATGCAGGAAGGCCTGTTTACTACTCAGGAAGTAGCCAGGCTGATGGAGGACATGCATGGGTATGCGACGGCTACGACGATACCGATAAACTTCATATAAACTGGGGCTGGGGAGGCTATTATAATGGTTACTTTGCAGCAAACGCAATGAACCCTGACACATACAGTTTTAGCGAACAAAACTCCATGATTACAGGTATTAAACCTGGAATATCAACCCAAAAAATGCAGTTTGTTTTACAAGCTAGCGCCTTTAATACAGCATCTAGAGGTATTCAGTATATATCGGCAGTGAGCAACAGAACCGCATGGGCCGTTGCTTATGATGGTTCAGTAAGCAATGCTAAGGTTAAAGATTTCACAAAAACTAACGATGGTGGTCTTACTTGGGTATCTGGAACAATAAACACCTCAAGCACAACAAACTACACAGCAGCAATGATTTCTGCCGTTAATGAAAACACCGCTTGGGTTCCACTTTTTGGACCTTCAACTTCGGGCGGAGGTATGATTGTAAAAACTACTGATGGTGGTAAAAACTGGGTAAAGCAAGCCTCTGCCGCCTTTGCTGCTCCAGATGGATTCCCTAATGTAATCCATTTTTGGGACACAAATAATGGTTTTTGTATGGGCGACCCTAACGGTGGTTATTTTGAAATTTATACTACCACAAATGGTGGAAATGCATGGACTAGAGTATCATCCTCCAACATCCCCGCCAACCTTAGCGGTGAGTGTGGCGTTGTTGGGTTCTATGATGTTTTTGGAGACATTGCATGGTTTACAACCGATAAAGGAAGATTGTTTAAATCTCTCAACAAAGGAGCTTCATGGCAAGTTTTCCAAACACCATACGATTCTCAATTCGAAATTTCATTTAAGGATGAAAATATTGGTGTTGCTGTAGGTAAGATAAGTGATGTTGTAAAATACTACAGAACAACCAATGGTGGTGAAAATTGGAGCGAGATTACACCAACTGGAAACTTCTATACTGCGGACTTTACATTTATCCCAAATACAGATACATTAATATCTGCGGGGGTTGCAAGTCCTAATATTGGATTGTCTTTTAGTACAGACAATGGTACAACTTTCCAAGAATATGCTGATCTTTATAAAAACTATCAATTTACTTCACTCGGAGCCTCTCCTGCAGGAACTGTTTGGGCTGGAAGTTTCAATTCTAGCAAATACTATGGAGGTATGTGGAAAAAAGGAGAATCGTTGCCTTCGGCCAACTTTACAATTAACAAAACATCTGTTCCACGAAATGATTCCACAGTGATAATTACAGATGCAAGTTATGGAAACATAGATTCATGGGAATGGAACTTTGGAGCAGATGCATCGCCTGCTACACTATCGGAAAAGGGTCCTCATAAAATAAAGTATACATCTGTAGGCGATAAAAATATTACTTTAACAATAACAAAAGGCTCAGATATTCAAGTTTTCGTTAAGGAAAAGGCAATAAATGTTACCTGGGCTACCAGTGTTGACACCGAAACCAACAACACCGCTCATTATCTTTATCCAAATCCTGCCAATTCAGAATTATACGTTAAAATTAAAGGTTTTGAGAAGGGAAATATTCAAGTCTATAGTATATCCGGTGCTTTAATCTGGCAATCGGATGGTATTACAGATGATAATAGAATAAACATTAGTAATCTTGGCTCTGGAATTTATATTGTTAAAATCAAAGATTCCAACGGTTTAATTAGTTCAAGGAAATTAACTATTTCAAGGTAATTAGATTTACGAAACACAGAAAGGGGGCTAAAGCCCCCTTTCTGTGTTTCGTAAATGACTCTCTCTATAGATCTATTTCGTTAGAACCTCTTTTTTCAATCACAACACCAGCAATTGAAACCTTAACTACTTTATTGTTAACTGCGTTAGATTCTATAGTTATAGTTCTGCTTATACGTTGAGGTCTTGGTTCGGTTCGGAATTCAACATAAATTAAGGCATCCTTACCTGGCAGAATAGGTGCTTTGGGCCAAGATTTAATATTTGTTCCACAGCAACCCATAACATTCTTTAATAATAATGGTGTATTTCCAATGTTGGAAACTTTAACTTGAATTTTTCCATGCTCATCATTTAATTCATTCACAAATATTTCACCTAAACTAATTGTATCGGGAACTGAAATTAAAGGGCCATCGTTTTTTGTCACACCTTTACCTGCCTGAGCAACTAATATAAGCGGAAAGCAAAATGCTAAAAGACAAAGATATACAGATTTCATTTGTTTAAAATTTATTAAGTTTCAGAATACCTATGATATTAATTTTCAAATTAAAGTTTTATAAGAGTGTACACATGGAATGTCCATATTTTAATCACGCCCTTTGGTAGAAATCAATACATGGACATTTCATAACTATTATTTTTAAAATATTATCGCTAAAATAATGCCATAAAATGATTCACTACATCAATTTGAGCAAATTTAACTATTATTGAAAAAATTTAACCTATGATTTATCTCTCAAAATATAAAGCCTTTATTTTTGATATGGATGGAGTTATAGTAAACAACCATTCATACCATTTAAAGGCATGGGAAATTTTCTGTAATAAGCATTCTTTTCCTTTCAATGTAAATACTTTTAGTCAACAGTATTTTGGAAAAAGTAATTATGAGATTCTAAGCGAACTCTCCAATAAAAACGTAACAGAAATTGAAGCCATGACTCTTGGAGAGGAAAAAGAAATCATATATAGAGAACTTTACTCTAAGGAAATACTGGCCCATACTGGTTTATTGGACTTACTGGAAGTATTGAAGTCCAATGATAAACTAACAGCTGTAGCATCATCTGCACCAATCTCCAATATCAATTTTGTTTTGGACAAATTAAAAATTCGTGAGTACTTCAATACCGTAGTCGATGCATCTATGGTTAAATTCAGCAAACCTAATCCTGAAATATACTTGAAAGCTGCCCATGCGTTAAACATTGAACCCAGAGAATGCTTGGTTTTTGAAGATTCTCATTCAGGAATAAAGGCTGCACTAGATGCAGGTATGGAAGTAGTTATCCTATCCACAACACATAAAAGAAATGAGTTAAACTATAATATGCCGATTGTTGAAGATTTTACAGAACTAACCTTATTACCAATAAAACTTGACATAATGTCTTAAAAATCATAAATTACTACCTAAAATCATTCACTTTAAATATCTTTCAGTTTGAAAAGGTTTATAATTTGCTTTATCTCCTTTCTCCTTTCAGTTGCCCCTGCTTTAGGTCAAAACGATAGCATAGATATGTTTAGCCTATCGTTGGAGGATTTAATGAATATACAAATCAGCATCTCCACAAAAACATCCTCAAATATTAGAGAAACCCCAGGAATTCTAACTGTTATTACAAAAGAAGATATAAAAGCAAGCGGCGCAAGGGATATCATTGACCTTTTTCAGATATATGTTCCGGGGTTTTCTTTTGGAGTAGATGTTGAGGGAGTTGTTGGAATGGGCATAAGAGGTCTGTGGACTCATGAAGGCAAGCACTTGTTTATGGTTGATGGTCAAGAATTTAACGATGGAATGTTTGCCACCATTCCATTTGGAAATCATTTTCCTCTTGAGAATATTGACAGAATTGAAATTATAAGAGGTTCAGGTTCTGCCGTGTACGGAAAATTTGCAGGAGCAGGAGTAGTAAATATTATTACAAGTGGAAATGCCACTAGTGGTGGACAACTAAGTTATTTATCCTACCATACAGGACAACAATTTACACACAACAATCTCAGCTTTGCATCAAATACCAGTAATGAAGATTTAAGAATCTGCTTATCGGGGACATATGGTACTGGAACACGCAGTGATAAAAACTATGTTGATTACTTTGGGAAATCGCGCTCAATGAAGAATGCTAGCGATATATACACAAAGCAGTTCAACTTAAAAATTGATTACAAAAACATCAACTTTCTTAGTTTAGTTGATGATTACACCTACACCCAAATAGATATGTGGGATAAATTTTATCCAGGTCCACCTTTAACCGAAGAGTTTAAAAGTTACTTTGCACAGTTCTCATACAACATCAATATATCAGAAAGATTTCAAATTATCCCTAAGATTAATTATAAATGGCAACAACCATGGAAATTGAGTGCGATTAATAGCGAAAATGAGTATAACAATAATAAAAAGTATAGTAAGTACAGTGGGGGAATTTCGGCCAATTACACCAACAAAAATACCTTAATTAGTGGAGGGGTTGAGCTAGCATTGGATAACCTTAAGCTACCCTCATTAAGCGATACGCTTTTTGAGGAGACATTTAAAAATGGCAAAGACTATTTATCGTACTCTAATTTTGCAAGTTATGGACAGGTGCAGTTTAACTCTAAATATGCAAACTTTATTGCTGGAGCAAGGTACGACTACTCCAGTGAATTTGGCGATGCATTTGTTCCAAGGTTTGGCTTAACTAAAGCCTACGAAAAATTCCACTTCAAAGCAATGATAAGCCAATCGTTCAGAGTACCAGGAGGAATTCTACCAAACAGACTTCCTGAAAATAGTAAACCCTTAGAACCAGAAATTGGAACAAACTTTGAATTTGAACTAGGGTTTAAACTTCCCTATAAATCATATATAACAGTCAATGCTTTTGATGTTTCCTTTGATAAAGTTATAATTTATGGTAAAGACACATCGGGTGTTGGTTTTTACAAAAATCAAGGAAAGATTGGAACCCAGGGCATTGAATTGGAGATTAAGCAAGTTTTGAGTAAGATTAATACAACTGTGAATTTTGCATACTATAAACGAAAACATTCCGAAACCGACAGTTTATTTTCCGTACCATTAAACTCATCGTACTTCTTAGGATTCTCACCAATACGAATCAATGCAGTAATAAAATATCAAATAAACAATAAGTACTCATTGGGTTTATCGGGTTCATACTATGGAAAATACTATACCTACACAATGCTAGATTCCGAAGGTAAAGATATTCTAAGTGAAAAAGACCCATTGATAATGCTGAATATTAACTTCAACATCAGAAAAATAATATTCAATGGACTATCAGCATCCTTAGGTATAACAAATTTATTGGCAGCCGACTTTGCCTATGCCCAACCCTACAAAGGTAAACATGGTTTACTCCCAGGGCAAGATAGAAGTTTTGGGTTTAGACTAAGCTATGAGTACTAATAAAAAAAGCGGAAAATTCCGCTTTTCAATTTTGTTTACTCCTTAGTTTCTTCAACGTCTTCTTCTTTCAGTAAGTCAAGTAAATTATGCGATTGAAGTTGATTGTACCAAGTAATCATTTTTTTGATATCGCTTGTATAAACCCTATCCCTATCAAAATCTGGTAGAACTTTTCCGAAATATTTAACAATTTCCTTTGGGTCGGATTTTGGGTCAATTGCAGGTTTTCCCTCTTCTAAAACTTGAATTTTCTGAAACACTTCACGTAATGAAATTTCACCAGAATCAGTAAAAACAGCAATATCCGACAAAGCACTTACTTTTGCAGTAACAGGCACATTCATCTTTTTGCCGTCGGTTAATGATTCCACAATAATACCCTGACGACCCTGCGATACAAATTTAAATAGTCCAGAATGACCTGAAATAGAGATTATTTCCTTCAATGTTGTTTCCATATC
>CAZTVB010000163.1:0-6513 GCA_964616315.1 uncultured Rikenellaceae bacterium | reverse complement strand
GAATAGATATTGGTACTCCATTCAATAGCAATCCAGAAGAATGGTCAAATTTAAAATTCAAAGTATTATTGCCATCCATTTACAAAACTGATGATATAAAAATTCAAACCTATATCTGGAACAAAAAGAATGGCGAATACCTGATTGATGATTACAAGATTAGCTATAGAATAAAAAAAGGGGATTAAATCCCCTTTTTTACTTTAACCATCTATCCAGCCACCCTTTAAACTCTCTCTGCCAAAGAATCCCATTTTGCGGCTTCAGTACCCAATGATTCTCGTCGGGGAAGTATAGAAAGCGACTAGGTACTCCCATCATTCGTGCAGAATTAAACGCGGCCATGCCTTGAGTGTATGGAATTCTGAAATCCTTTCCACCATGAATCACCAAAATTGGAGTATCCCAATTTTTAACAAATTTATGAGCACTATGCTCATAGCTCTTCATGGCAACTTTATTATTGGTTTCCCATGGAGCACCGCCCATCTCCCAGTTATCAAAAAACATCTCCTCTGTTGTCATATACTCCATCTCGGAATTAAAAACTCCACAATGTGCTATAAATGCTTTGAAACGCTTGTTGTGATTTCCTGCCAACCAAAAAACAGTATAACCACCATAACTTGCACCAACAGCACCTAACCTGTTAGCATCTACCCAAGGTTCTTTTTTCACCTCATCAATTGCAGATAAAAGATCTCGCATTTCCTGACCACCATGATCCTTGCTAATCTGATCAGTCCATGCTTGCCCAAAAGTCAGGGTCCCTCTTCGACTTGGAGCAACCACAACATACCCATTCGATGCCATTATAGAAAAATTCCAACGGTAACTCCAAAACTGGCTAACAGCACTTTGTGGGCCTCCCTCGCAGTAAAGTAATGCTGGATAACTCTTGGTGCTATCGAAGTTTGGTGGTAGAATTACCCATGTGTGAACCATTTTCCCATCGGTCGATTTCACCCAACGACGTTTAACCTCGGGCATTTTCAATTGCGAAAGAGTTTCCTTATTGACAAACGTAAGTTCTGTCTCTGAACCTGTTTCCCCATCAATGGAATACAACTCTGCAGGCTTTACAATAGACACCTTGCTTCCGACCAAATTATCGCCTAAAAATGCTATTGATTGGTAATCGTGCATTCCCTGAGTAATTGCAATAGGCTTCTCGTCTGTCAAGGTCATTTTGTAAACTTGATAAGTAGCCTCAACGCCCGAAATAAAATACAACGACTTGCTATCAGAAGTCCAAAGAACATTTCCTGCTGAATAATCAAAGTTTTTGGTCAGGTATGTTTTCTCTCCAGTTTCAAGATCTAAAACAAACAAACGTTCCTTATCCGCCTCAAATCCTGCACGTTCCATCGATATCCAACTCATTTTTTTACCATCGGGCGAGAAAGTAGGCTGTTTATCGTATCCCAGCATACCCTCGGTAAGATTTTTTGTTTCCTCAGTTTGCAGATTATACAAAAAGATATCGGAGTTTGTGCTAAATGAGTAATCCTTACCAATTTCTTTTTTACAAGTATAGGCCACTGCGCTCCCATCCAAATTCCAAGAAATCTCCTCCATACCTCCAAATGGTTTCAGGGGGCTATCGTATGGCTCGTTGGGCATGATGTCCTTAACATTTTGAATTTTTTCTAAAGAAAAATCAGCAACAAAAACATGGCTAAAAACACTATCTTCCCAAGTATCCCAGTGCCTATACATCAAATCATCATAAATCATTGCGCTAGTTTTTGGCAAATCAGAGTAAATATCCGTAACACTTTTACCAACCTTAACCTCTGCTATGAAAAGCAACTTCTTGCAATCGGGAGACAAGGAGAAGCCATTGATATCCTCGCCATATCCTTCAATCTTCTTTAAATTTTCACCATCTTTACTTATTGTCCAAATTTGAGAAACACCTCCTTCGGTTGAAAGAAATGCAAGGGTATTGTCATCAACCCATTGGGGATTGAACTCATGAGCATTGGAAAAGGTTAACTGTTTCTTTTCTGAACCATCGGCATTCATAATAAAAAGTTCACTATTCCCTTTATTTTTATCAACTGAATACCAAGTAACAGTGTAAGCAATTGATTTATTATCTGGCGATACGGCAAACTCACCCAACCTTCCAAACGACCATAATACCGCTGGAGTTAAAATCCCATCTGTAACAATAGGCTTACTTGGCCCAATTATTTCTTCCTTTGCTGCTGGCTCGTTTTTACACGACACAAAAAACATCAAAGGTGCCATTAGCACAACTAGTGATTTTCTGATTTGCATAATTAGTATGATTTAAAAATTATTGTATTGTTATAGTCTTATTCCAAGCACGGTTATATCATCGCGTTGACGCTCATCGCCTTTAAATTCATCAAATTCTTTAACTAAGGCTCTCGAAATATCATCCATAGACTTATCTATGTTCGAAAGGAGATATGTATGGAATCGGCAGGTAGTAAACTTGCGCTTAAAAGCATTATTTTGGTCGGTAAATCCATCGGTACACATAAAAATCATATCGCCAGGTCTGAGCGTAATACGCCAATTAGTAAATTCAGCCTCAACATCAGGCAAAACACTCCCAATGGATTTGCGGTTACCCTTTAAAGTATGAATCCGTTCCTCACCCTTACTATAATAGAACAACGGACGATTAGCCCCAGCAAAAGTAACTATATATAAATCGTCTGATTTACGCTCAATCATACAAAGCGATATATCCATTCCATCAAAACTCTCACTTACATCCTGCCTTAAAGCAAGGTTAATTGAACTACTTAACTCTGTAAGAATAGCGGCTGGATTATGGATTTTACGCTCATTTACAATTTCGCTCAGTAAACGACTACCTATTAATGACATAAAAGCACCAGGCACTCCATGTCCAGTACAATCCACCACTGCAATAAAAACCTTTTCGGATTTCTTCCCTTTTGTCCCAGATTGAGATACCCAATAAAAATCGCCAGAAACCAACTCCTTGGGTAAATAAATCAAGAAGTGCTCATACAATCCATCTAAGGAGTTTGACAAATCAGGAAGCATTGCTTGTTGAATGGTTGTGGCATACTGAATACTAGCATTAATATGTTTATTTTGATCCTGCATCTCATCACGTTGAGCCAGTATCTCTTCCTTTTGATGCTGAAGTTCTAGGTTTTTCTCTAACAATATTTGTTCTGATTTAACGAGTTCCTTTGTTCTTATATCAACCAACTGCTGAAGTTTTACATTGGATACCCTTAACATTTGGGTATTCAAGTAAACAACAAACCAAACAATTAAAGTAATAATAAGGGAGTAAATTACTAATGCATACCACTTAAGGTATATAGGCTTACTTATATAAAACGAGAACGATGCAGCAGGACTCTCCACCTCAAAAAGATTCTTTGCTTTTACCATAAACTTATATGAGCCAAATGGGAGGTTTGTATACTCCTTGGACTGACTGTAAGTCCAATCGCTCCATTCTTCATCGTATCCTTCAAGATAGTAACTATACTGCAAACGTTGTTGCTGACCAAAGAAAGGTGAAGAAAAGGAAAACGATAATGAGTTAAACTTATATGGTAGTTCAGCAGTTTTGGGTTCCAAAATCTCAATCTCGTTTGGAAAAGCAACCCTACAACTTGGAAGGTATTGAACTCCATTATATACTTTAGCCGATTTAAAACTACTCACTTGCCTAATGAGAACTTTTATAAGAGTATTATTTTTTACCCCTACGCTTCCATCATACCTATACAAACCATCAGTTGAAGCAATCCAGGTAACATTATCCTGCTCAGCAAAAACATCAAAAAATATAGTTTCTGGAATAGTTCTAAACTGGGCCGGTTCTCGCCGATAAATTCCATTAGGATATTTTATAGCCCTTTCAAGCCATCTATTTGGAGCATACCTATACGCCTCAAACCATATATTTCCCTTATAATCCTGGTTAAAAATTCTCATACCGGTGGTTCCATTTGCAAATTCAACTCCTAAAGATGAATCTGGAACAAACTCATTTTTAATTGCGTCAAATCTTGCCAAACCTCCCTCCGAGGAGGATTTTACAACCCCATCAATTAGTACAACCGACATATCGTCGTACTTCGGATTATTTGGAAGGGAATATTTTACAGGCTTTTCATTAAATAGTTGATACGGATTAATAACATCAACAAAACCAACGCCCTTATATCGCTCAGAATACCACAAATCTCCATTAATATCCTCCGCCAAAGTATACACTTCGCCATATGTTCCATCTAATTTTCCTACAAACTTAAAATGTCCTTTGGAATTTCTAATAACACCAACACCATCGCGAAGTCCAACATAAATAATATTGGGGTATACTTTGGATTGAATAAATGAGTATGCATGATGCAAACCATCCTCAATTAGCCAAGCCGTTTCGCCTTTTACATAATATATTCCGCTCGACGAAGCTACAAGAAGCGACTGGGAGCCATCTTCGTTTGATATCACTTTTAACTTCCACGACAAATCGTTTATTCCTGCAACCTGAGCAAACCGCCCATTCTGTTTACGAAATACTCCAACATTGGAGGTTAAGTAAATATCGTTATTAAAGCGCACAACGGATTGTAAAACGCCTTTAAAACCGCTTTCCTCATCCCACTCCGTCAACTGTGAGTGAATGGATGTGTAGGATATACCATTGTTAAGGGCCATCCAAAGATTATCTTGATTGTCTTTGTGCAAATGCCAAACAGCATCGTCCTGAAGACCTACCTTTTGATTAATTCTCCGAATGAACCGACCCCGCTTATCAATAAAAACAACCCCTCCTCGGTATGTGCCAATTGCAAAAACATCACTGGTAACCTTTAATCCAGAATAAATCCAATTCTTCGACAAAAAATTATCGTCCTCTGTGTTAAATTTGATAATACATGATTTTTGTGCATCACTATTGCAATCGGAGTTTAATGCCTCTCTGTTTATCAGAAAGAATCCATCGGACTGTGTTCCAACAATAAAATATTGTTCGTCAAATGGAAGAATTGTATAAACCAACTTTTTTGCAAAAATTTCGCCACCAGGCACTTGCTTAAGGGTGTCGTTAGAAAGATAAGTTAAGCCAAAATCTTTTTGATTAGAAAAAATAATGTTGTCAACTAAATATGTTCTGTGAAAAATAGTTTTGGGAGACCAAACCTTTACACTCAAATCGGGCTTTAACTGAATTAACAAATTATTTGCACTAAAAAAAACTCCATTGTTAGTATGATAAACCTGCCTAATAAGCCCAAAGGGTTTATATGTTTCAGGCAAATACTTACTTAGCGAATAGAATTTAAGGCTATTGCTTGAATCGGCCGCTAAATATCCAAAATCATCCTGCGCTCCAACCCAAACTCTGCCTGATACATCAATATCCAAGCAACGAGGAAGGGCACCGTTTATTGAGATGTGGCGCCATTCGCTACCATCATATTCAATAACTCCAACATTATTGGCAATATAAATTAATCCTCTTTTATCCTGAACTATTGACCAACTCTGCGAATGCCCACTGTACTCCCTATGATGAAAGTTAACAACAGGGTAACGACCAATATCTTGAGAAACAGAGAATTGGCTTAAAAAAATAAATACAAAAAACAGTATGAAACAAGATTGAGTTCGCCTCACCAATTTATCGTATTAAAAACCCTTCAATTTATCAATAATTTGATATTTACATCAATTTTTACCAAACTTTTTTGTGAAAATAAAAAAAGGAGAGATAAATCCCTCCTTTTTCATATTGAACTGAATAAGCTAGTTAAATTTATATGTGTATCTATAAACAACTTTATAATTGTAGTCGGAATAATATGCCTCAACCTCGTTAACGTTGCCCTTATTATCGAGTTTAAAGTTTCGCTTTGAGTATTCACCAGGTTGCCCATCGAACCACTTCTCTTCAAGCATATTTCCTTTGTTATCGTATTTATATGCACTATAAAGAATTTTCTCTTCAGCAGCATTAGTTTGGTACACCTCAATTAGTTGTCCAGAATTATCGTATACATAGGAATAGTTTGCACGAAGTTTTCCACCATAAAACTCGGCCTTAAACTTTAATAGATTCTTGCTATCATACTCAAAAGTAGTTCTGCCTAACTCCTTTTCAGCACCACTATAACTTGTTTCATCCACTAGGTTTGAGTTTGAATCATACTTCCGGACAATTTTCTTGTCCAACTTACCCGCAGTTTTATAAACAAAAACAGTGGTTATATTCTCTTTGTGCTCAAACGTCCATTTCTCCTCAACGATATTCGCTGCACTATACTTTAGAATTTCTTTTTGCTTACTATCACCAAAATAACCGTAGGTTATTCTGTAGGGATTTTTCCCATCAAACCCTTGTTCCGATTTCTTGTTTCCGTTAGTATCGTAGGTGAAAACTTGCTTAAAGCTCAATCGTAATTCCTTGCCTCCCATGGGAACTTGATACTGATTGTACTCAATTTTTCTATTCTCCTTATCGTACTTATACTCATG
>CAZTVB010000162.1:0-6534 GCA_964616315.1 uncultured Rikenellaceae bacterium | reverse complement strand
AACCCTCAGTTGGTAGTGCCTCCTTGTAGAATACCATCAACTTTTTGAGTTTAATTCTGAAATTTCTAAATCCGCCCAGTTGTATAACATGAGGTCCAACCACAGGAATTAACTCCACATTGCGAGTTCCGTTAACGTAAACCTGCGCAATTTGTGCATTCCAAAAATCGTCCTCCGATACAAACTTTGCAAAATCGTAGATTCGGCAAATTGTTGGTTTCTCACCGCCAACAATACTATCGTTCCAAGCCAAAACACTCACGTTGGGCTTAACCTTAAACGGCTCCTTGACATTACCGCTAACTACCATTACGTGTGCAGTATAGTTGGGTGATGTTGGCATAATCAAACCCTCATCGTCGATATAGTAACTTTGCCCAGCAGCATTGAAAATACGCACCAATGGACGACGCTGCATAACTGTAACACGCAGTTTCCCATCGAGCGATTTGTAAACCTGAACATCGCGTACCGCAACCATTCCCGATATTTCGTCCTCAAGTTTTTTAGTGTTGATATCGTTTAGGTGCTTCCCCATTGGGGTTGATTTCGACGAAGTCAGCATTCGCTTTACTGTGGATGATTTCACAAATTGATAATCGGCACTATCCAACACCTCTACTTCAATTGATTTGCAAACCACACCTTTAGCCCGTTTCGACGAGAACATCAAACCGTACACTAGGTAGGCGATTAAAATCAGCCAAGCCACAGAGAATAGTATGATTTTGCTACGCTTCTTCATCGTTACTTGCTTTTCAAAACATCCACAATTTGAGGCACCAAACGGTCGATATCGCCTGCGCCCATTGTCACCAAAATATCTATATCGTTCTTTTTAACCCATTCCAAAACATCGTTCTTGCTCAAAAGCATCTTGTTGGAGTTCTTCATTCTGTCTAAAATTGAGTTCGATGTAACTCCCTCAATTGGCAACTCGCGTGCTGGGTAAATATCGAGCATTATTGCCGTATCTAACTTATCGAGCGATTGCGCGAACTCATCGGCAAAATCACGTGTGCGACTGTACAAGTGAGGCTGAAAAACGCCTACAACCCTACGATTCGGGAATACTTCGCGCACCGACTCAACCATTGCATTTATTTCCTGAGGATGATGTGCATAATCGTCGATATAAATTGATTTTGCGTTCTTGAACTGTACATCGAATCTACGAACCACTCCCGAGAAACTCCGCAAACCGCTACGCAACTCATCGCTGCTAATTCCCATAGACAATGCTGCAGCCGATGCTGCAAGCGCATTCTCCAAATTATACTTACCGGGAACTCCTATGTGCAAATTTTCAATTTTCCCATTAGGACAATTCAGGGTGAAGTTGTAGAAACCATCAACAATGCTGATGTTCGATGGATAAACATCGGCGTTACTTGTAAAACCGTAGGTAATAACTTTCACCCCGCCGGCTAGTTTTGGAGCGAAATTTAAGCCCTGTTTCATCACCAAAAAACCATTAGGCTTAATTTGACCCGCAAATAGACCGAATGCCTCCAGAACATGCTCGTGGGTTCCGTAAATATCCAAATGGTCGGCATCAACCGATGTGATTATAGCCAGATGTGGGAATAAACTTAGGAAACTCCTATCGTACTCATCGGCCTCAACCACAAGCAGGTTTTTGTCCTTATCTGCAGTTACAAGGTTGCTACCAAAGTTCTTGGAAATTCCGCCCAAAAAGGCATCGCAACCAACCGATGAACTTCCTAGCAAATGTGAAAGCATTGTGGTTGTTGATGTTTTCCCGTGCGTACCAGCAACACCCAAAACGCTCATTGCCGATGCAATAAAACCCAACGCCTGAGCGCGTTTTATAATTGCAAAACCATTATTCTTAAAGAAGTTCAACTCTGTATGCTCCGCTGGAATTGCAGGAGTGTAGATTATCAACGTACCATTCGACGAACGAAAATCAACAGGAATAAGATTTACATCATCGGTATAGTGAACAACAACACCCATCTTCTCCAAATCAACGGTAATGCTGGACGATGTTCTATCGTAACCAGCAACAGTCTTCCCACGCTGAACAAAGTAACGAGCCAATGCGCTCATCCCAATGCCGCCTATCCCTACAAAGTAAACACGTTTAATTTGTTCAAAATCCATATTTCGTTGATAGTTAATCAAAACTTATCATTCTTTGTTCGATATTTTCAAAACTTCCTTTGCAATAATATTGGCCGAATTTGGCAAAGCCATTTTCAGAATATTAGTTGATAAATCCTTCAACTTAGCATCGTCAGCTGCCAATGCAATGGCGGTGTTTACCAATTCCAATTTTGCATTTGCATCTGTCACCATAACAGCAGCATTGTTCTTTACTAAAGCCATTGCGTTGTGCGTTTGGTGGTCCTCAGACACATTTGGCGATGGAACCAAAATGGAAGGTTTCGCTACAAGGCAAAGTTCCGAGATTGTTCCTGCACCTGCTCGCGAAATAACCACATCGGCTGCAGCGTATGCAAAATCCATTCTATTGATAAAATCGAATAACCTAATGTTATGCGCATTATAACCTGCCAACTGCTGCTTAATATCCAAGTAGTAAATCTTTCCAGTTTGCCAAATCACAGTGATGTCGTGATGCGTGACTAATTCAGTCATATTGGCCATTACGCTCTGGTTGATAGTACGAGCGCCAAGGCTACCACCTAAAACCAGAACCACCTTTTGGTTTGGATTGATATCGAAATACTTTAAGGCCTCCTCCTTGGATGCTGTCAACTTCTCCAAATCCTGACGTACAGGATTACCCGTCATCAGAATTCTATCCTTGGGGAAATATTTCTCCATCCCATCGTAAGCAACGCAGATTTTATAGGCTTTTGCAGCCAGCATCTTGTTGGTTACTCCTGCGTAAGAGTTCTGCTCCTGAATAAGCGTTGGGATATTGGCTTTTTGAGCAGCTTTTAGGATTGGCCCACTGGCATAACCGCCAACTCCAACCACAACGGCTGGTTTAAAATCGGCAATGATTTTGCGCGCCATTCTCATACTCTTGAAGAGTTTGAAGAAAAACGACACGTTTTTCAATGTCAACTTACGCTGAAAACCAACCACTGGTAAGCCAACAATGTTGTAGCCTGCCTTTGGCACGCGCTCCATCTCCATCTTGCCTTCGGCACCAACAAAAAGAATTTCAACCTCAGGGTTAATCTCCTTCAGCGCATTTGCAATGGATATGGCTGGGAAGATATGACCTCCCGTGCCTCCACCGCTAATTATTATCCTCAACTGGTTCTTCTCCATCGAATAGTTCAGTTTTACTCTGTGACCTACTAATACTTAAAATTATTCCAAAGGCTGCACTTGAAAAGAACAGCGATGTTCCTCCCATACTAACCAATGGCAATGGCTGTCCGGTAACTGGAATTAAGTTTACCGCAACCATCATGTTTACCAAGGCCTGCAGCGCCATCAGCAATGCAAGCCCAAAGGCCAGGAAGGCCGGAAACGTTCGCTTGGCATTTTTAACAATTAATGCCGACCTAAATAGCAAAATAAGGTATAATGCAAGAATTATTGCTCCTCCCAGCAATCCGTACTCCTCCACAATAATTGCAAAGATGAAATCGGAATATGGATGAGGCAGAAAATTACGCTGAGTTGAGCGGCCAGGACCTTTACCAATTATTCCTCCTGTTGCAATTGCAATTTTTGATTGCTCTACTTGGTAGTTCCCTTCACCATTATCGCCACTGGCAAAGTTTTCGATACGATTCATCCAAGTGTGAACCCTACCAACATTCTTGAATTGCAACGCAATCACAATAAATGCTCCAAGCAGAATTATTCCTAAGCCTGTAAATCCAAGCAGATACTTAAGGTTTACCCTGCCCACAAACATCATAACCCAGCAAGCCAAACCAAGCAATGCTGCTGTGGAAAAGTTTGCTGGGAGAATCAGCATACAAATCATCCCAATAGGAATTACTAATGGGACAAAGCCTTGGCGCAAATCCTTTATGTCCTTTTGTTTTTGCGACAATATTTTTGACACGTACATTATCAGCGCTAATTTGGCCACATCCGATGTTTGGAATGTAATTCCAAGTCCTGGAACCTCCAACCAACGCGATGCTTGGTTCAGTGTTGCCCCAAACACAAGTGTTATAAGCAGCAACGGCACCGATATCCCAAGCAGAATGGTTGAAAGCGGATAGTAAACCTTGTAACTGATAAGGTGTGTGATAAACACTATTGAAAGCCCAAGCCCTAAGAAAATTAACTGTTTTATTAGGAAGTAAGTTGTGCTTCCACCATGGAAACGATACGCCAACGACCCTGTTGAGCTGTAAACAGCCAACAACGATACAGCCGATAGGATAATAACTACCGTCCATATCACTCTATCTCCTTTAAAATATCGTCCAAATACTCCTGACATCGAAAAAAGTTAAAAATTAAAAAGTTAAAAGTTGAATGTGAAGATTTCTAGCTATGTTCGAGATGACAAAACCATCTCAATTACTCTACGAACAACTATCAACGAACAACAAACAACTATCTAAACACTATACACAAAACACCAATCACTATAGTTCCCTAACCGCTGCTTTAAACTTACGGCCACGGTCCTCGTAGTTGTCGAACAAATCGAAACTAGCGCAGGCGGGCGAAAGAAGAACTGCATCGCCAGGGTTTGCAAGTTTGTAAGATTGCTGAACAGCCTCCTCGGCAGAGCGAGCATCAACCATAACGCTAATTACATCGCCAAAAGCCTTATGTAACTTTGCATTATCTACACCAAGACAAACAATCGCCTTAACTTTAGCCTTTACCAAATCCATCAACTCGGAGTAATCATTACCCTTATCAACGCCACCAACAATCCAAACCACAGGCGTATCCATGCTTTCCAAAGCGTACCAAGTTGAATTCACGTTGGTTGCCTTGGAATCGTTTATATACTTAACACCCTTTATGGTTAAAACAGGCTCAAGCCTATGCTCAACTCCCTGAAAATCGGAAAGAGACTCGCGAATCACCTCCTTGCGGATGTTCAACACGTGACCAGCAATTCCAGCAGCCATAGAGTTGTAAATATTATGTTTACCCTTTAATGACAATTCGTTAATCGACATACAGAAATCACTATCATCGTAATTGATGAATAAATGCTCGTTCTCAATCCACGACGTTTGGTTATCCTTGCTCCTAATGGAGAATGGCAATTGTTGTGCACGCAACACAATGCGCTTTAACTGTTCAATTGTAACAGCATCGTCGGAGCAGAAGATAAAGCAATCGTCCTCGGAAAGATTTTTAGTGATGCGGAATTTAGATTCTACGTAGTTCTGCATCTTATAATCGTACCTATCCAAATGGTCGGGGGTGATATTCAGCAGAATGGCGATATCGGGCTTAAACTCGTAAACGCCATCCAACTGGAAACTACTAAGTTCAATTACGTAGTAATCAAAATTATTCTCAGCAACCTGATATGCAAAACTATTCCCGATGTTTCCTGCTAAACCAACATTCAACCCGGCCTTCTGCATCATATGGTAGATAAGCGAAGTGGTTGTGGTTTTTCCGTTGCTACCAGTTATACAAACCGTGTAGGCATTGGTGTAACGACCAGCAAACTCAATCTCCGAAATAATTGGAATTGCTTTCTCGCGAATTTTTACAATTAAAGGCGCTTTATCGGGAATACCGGGGCTTTTAATCACCTCATCGGCATTGAGGATTAACTCCTCGGTGTGCTGCCCCTCTTCCCAGCGAATACTGTACTTATCGAGCCACTCCTTGTAACGAGGCTTAATGGCCGACGAATCGGAAAGGAAAACATCAAAACCTTGCTTGTGAGCCAACACAGCCGCACCAGCACCGCTTTCGCCTCCACCTAGTATAACTATTCGCTTCATACTACTTGTTTTTATAATGATTATCGAATTTTAAGCGTAACTACTGTAATAACTGCAAGAAGAATGGCCACAATCCAGAATCGTGTCACGATTTTTGGCTCTGGATAGCCTTTCTTCTGATAATGGTGATGCAACGGCGACATCAAGAAAATCCGTCGACCCTCGCCATACTTCTTCTTGGTGTACTTAAAGTAACTAACCTGCATTACCACCGATAGATTCTCAACCAAGAATATTCCGCAAAGGATAGGAATTAATAACTCCTTACGAACCACAATGGCAAAAACCGCAATAATTCCACCAATGGTCAAACTACCTGTATCGCCCATAAATACTTGGGCGGGATAACTGTTATACCAAAGGAAACCAACCGCAGCACCAATAAATGCGCTCATAAAGACCACCAATTCGCCAGAATGTGGGATATACATGATGTTCAGGTATTCCGCGTAAATAACGTTACCCGATAAATAGGCAAAAACTCCCAACGTTGTGGCCATTACCGCCGATACTCCCGTAGCCAATCCATCCAATCCATCGGTTAGGTTTGCACCATTGGAAACAGCCGTAATAATTAAAATCACAACCACTACAAATATTAACCAGGTAATGATATCGCTCCACTCTCCCTTAAATGGATTCA